>NZ_JAMYLG010000014.1:0-125761 GCF_040317865.1 Mesorhizobium sp. M1365 | reverse complement strand
CGCGCCGGGCGCGGGGGGCCCGCCCCCCCCCGCCCCCCGCCGCGGCGGGGGGGCCCCGCCCCCTCGCCCGGCGTGGCCCGGGCCCGCCGGTCTGGGTCCATGGCGACGTCGCCTCGGGCAATCTGCTCGTCGAAGATGGCAAGCTCTACGCGGTCGTCGATTTCGGTAGTTCGGCTATCGGCGATCCTGCCTGTGATCTGGTGATCGCGTGGACGGAATTTTACGGCGAGAGCCGTCAGGCGTTCCGCGACGCCATTGCCCTTGACGAGCACAGCTGGGCGCGCGCACGGGGCTGGGCGTTGTGGAAGGCGCTGATCGTCGCTTCGGGACATGACGGCAACCAGCGCGAGGCGGAAAAATCGTGGCGGGTCATCGATGAGGTGCTGGCGGATCACACAAAACAGTCGAAGCGGGAAGGCTAATTCAGTCTGAACGCGTCCCGCTCTAATAACGAAAGCATTACTGCCCGCCCATCTCCTTCCTGAACGTATCGAAATCGACCTGCATGCCGTTGAAGATGGTGCTCCAATGGCGGGTCAGCGCTGAAACGGCGACCGCCTCCTGGATCTCCTCGTCGGTGGCGCCGGCGCGCTTGGCGTCCTGCGTGTCCGACCAGATACAGTAGTTGCACGGGATTTGCGCCGCCACCGCCAGCGAGATCAGCGACTTGACCTTCGGCGGCAGCGCCGTCTTGTCGCTGAGCTGGATGGCCTTGACCTCGGCCCATGCACCGGGCAGACCGGCTTTCGGGAACTGCTTTACGAAACCGGGCACCCCGCCCATGGTCGACTGGATGTCCTTGACGGTCGCGTCATACTCATCGGCATAAGAAGGAGCTGCAGCCAGGGTCAGCACACAGGTGGCGGCGAGCAGGCAGGCGCGGCGGATGGAAGAATGCGTTGATGAAAGAGTACGATAGGCAGACATGACATTCTCCTCTGGCGTTTGTTGGCCTTACGGTGTAAGGTAACGTCGAAAATGAACCTTACAGCGTAAGTTGTCAAGCGGCACCATGGACACATCGATCAAAAAAAAGCGACCGCGCGGCCGGCTGTCTCGCGAGATGATCGAGGATGCCGCTTTGAAGGTGATCGAGAGCGAGGGCCTCGCCGGGTTTTCGATGCGCAAGCTGGCGGCAGAACTCGGCTGCGAAGCCATGAGCATCTATCACCACTTTCCTTCGGTGGCGCATCTCTTCGAAGCCTTGGTGGATCGGCTGATCGGCTCCCTCGAAATGCCCGACGCGGACCTCCCTTGGCGACAAAGGTTACGCATTGCCGTGCAGGATTTCCGCCGCGTCGCGCGTGAGCACCCGGCCTTTGCCACGTTCCTTGTAACCTACCGGATGAATTCGCCGACCTGTCTCACTTGGCTGAACGGCATCCTTGGCCTGTTCGAGGCCGGCGGCTTCGGACCGCAACTGGGTGCGCGGCTGTTCCGCACCACCGGCTATTATCTGATGGGTGCCATCCTCGACGAGACTGCCGGCTATGCAAAGGGGCCTTCGGCCGTGACCATCGTCAGCGACGAGCAACTGGCGCAGGATTTTCCAAAAGTAGCTGCGGCCGGGCGTTATTTCGGCACCGCCGAATTCGACCGGACGTTTGATCTCGGCCTTGACATGCTCCTGGACGAAATGGAGCGCGCCCGCGACGGCACCATCGCGCCGAATACCGGGACTTGACCTCATGCGCTCCCTGTTCGCCCTGATACTGCTCATCGGTACCGGCATCGGCGTCGTCTATCCCTGGGCGATGACCAATTTCTCCGGCCGTGAGATCGGCACCTGGCGAGTTTACGACCAGGGCCGGTTCAAGCCGGTGACCGTGCCCCTGAGCGCACGCGACGGGCCGCTACGCCTGCTGGTCGACCTTACGGCAAGAGCCGAGCGCATCGTCTCGCAGCAGCGCACTGTGTTGACCCTCACTGCCGCCACCGGCGGCAGGACGGTGCTCGCCTCGACGCTGCAGTTCAATCACTCCGACAATCCGCGCCAGGTCAGCCCGCAACTGCCGGACAGGATCTTTCGCGACGAGGCTGGCCTGATCCCGACCGTTACCCCTGGTTCCTACATCTTCACCGTCGGTTCGGGCGACGCCGAAGGCATTCCGATGCGGGCCGTCGATCTCGTCCTGCGCTCGGGGGCCGGCGAGGTCGACCGCCGGGCGCGCCCGGTTGGTTTTTCCCTGATGGCGGCGGGCCTGGTCGGGCTGGTGCTGGCATTCCGTTTCGGCGGCCGTCGGCCGGAAAATCCGAACTCGCAGCCGCCACCGCCGCGCTGGGGCAGGGGCTCCAATTGAACTATCGTCATGCCTACCATGCCGGGAACTTCGCCGACGTCGTCAAGCATGTCGTGCTCAGCCGGCTGATCGAATATCTGAAACAGAAGGACAAGGCGTTTCGGGTCATCGACACCCATGCCGGGATCGGCCGTTACGATCTGTCCTCGACCGAAGCGCAAAAGACCGGCGAATGGCAAGGCGGCATCGGCCGGCTCGTCGATGCGGCCCTCGATGCGCCGGCGGCAGCACTGCTGGCGCCGTATCTTGAAGCCGTCCGCTCGCTCAATCCGGACGGCGGCATGAAAAAATACCCGGGTTCGCCGCTGATCGCCCGGCACCTGATGCGCAAGCAGGACCGACTGTCGGCGGTCGAACTGCACCCTAAGGATGCCGCCAGGCTGAAGGCGCTGTTCGACGGCGACTTCCAGACCCGGGTGATCGAGCTCGACGGCTGGCTGGCCCTCGGCGCGCATCTGCCGCCAAAGGAAAAGCGCGGCCTCGTGCTCATCGATCCGCCTTTCGAGGAAGAGGGCGAGTTCGGTCGCTTGGTCGACGGGCTGCAAAGAGCCCATCGGCGCTGGCCAGGAGGGATTTACGCGCTGTGGTATCCGCTCAAGGACCGCAGGGCGGTCGCCGCCTTCCGCAAGGCGCTGAAGCAGACGGGCATTTCGAAGCTGCTCGACATCGGTTTTGAGATCAGGCCGGACGCCGTCGAGCCGAGCCTCGACGGCTGCGGCATGGTGGTGGTCAATCCGCCCTTCACGCTGGAAGGCGAGTTACGGACGCTGCTGCCGGCGCTGCACCGGCTGCTTGCACTTGAGCAGCCGTCGCATTGGACGCTGGACTGGCTGGCGGGAGAGTAGTTTGAGGGCGCGGCCCTGCCGTTCCGTCAGCGCAACCATCGTCACCACAACCACGGTCGCTACAACCGCTTGACCGCGCGTCAGCGAATCCGCACAGTGCGCGTAGTCGACCTTGAGAGGCTGCCATGACTCGCTTCGCCCAATCCGCCCTTGCCGCACTGCTCGCCTTTTGCACGCCGCTGGCTGCGCCTCTTGGCGTCACCCAGGCAGTCCAGGCGGCCGACCTTGCAATCTATACCGACGAGGATAGCGGCGTCTGCGGCGAGGCCTGGGTGCTGAACAAGATCACCGACCGCTTCTCCTATCAGGTGCATCACGTGCCGCATCTGCCGGATGTGCAGATCGTCGACTTCCAGCGCATCCACCAGCATCGCTATCTGCCGGCCGACGACACCTGGCCGATCGGCCGCCGTTATTGCGGCGCCACCGTCAGCCTCTCCGACGGCGGCGCTCGCACCATCTGGTACCTGATCGAAGAAGGCCAGGGCTTTGCCTCGATCGGCGACAATGTCGAATTCTGCGTCTCGGGCTTCGACCGCTGGATGGTCTACAACGGCCGCTGCCGCGTCCTGCGCTGACCAGCGCTTTCCGATCCCGACGGATTGTTGCGTCACTTAGGTGGTCGAGAAAAGGAACACCTGACGGCCATCAGGATCACGGACGATCACACGTCGGCCCATAGCCGTCGCCTTGACGTCCGCAATGATTCCAAAGCCGTTGGCCTTGGCGGCAGAAGCAGCTTCATCTGCGTTGGCGACTTCGAAGCCGATCATCGTTCCCGCTCCTTCCGGCGTCGTTGCTTCTGCCGGGTAGAGTTCGATCGCAAGCCCTTCACCTTGGAACGCGAAATGTATCGGACCGGAGCCATGCTGCTCTTGCCTGAAGGCAATTCCGAAATTCGCGTAGAAAGCCGCGGCTGATCTGGGATCAGCCGAAAACCATGTGACAAATGCCAAGCTCGGCAAGGAGGACATTCATACCTCTCTGGTGTTGAGGGTCCAAGGTCGGACGAGGTTGCGAAAATCGGAGACTTCCATGCATGTCAACGCCAACCGACCACATCGATCATTTTGCGGGGGAAACAGCACCACATGGATTCGCTTGTTTATACTGTTGCTCTCGGCGCGGTCGTTGCAGGCTTCGTCCAGGGGCTTTCCGGGTTCGCTTTCAGCCTGGTTGCCATGTCGATTTGGGTTTGGACCGTGGAGCCCCAGCTTGCTGCCGCCATGGCGGTCTTTGGGGCGCTCACCGGCCAGATCATCGCCGCCGTCACCGTCCGCCGGGGCTTCGACCTCAAGCTTCTGCTGCCATTCCTGATCGGGGGGATCATCGGGATTCCGGTCGGTGTCGCCATCCTGCCTTTGCTGGATGTGCAGTTGTTCAAGTTGGTCTTCGGAGCGCTGCTGGTCGTTTGGTGTCCCTTGATGCTCTTTGCGCCTCGCCTCCCTCCCATCACGGTCGGGGGTCCTGTTGCAGACGGTGCAATAGGTCTGGTCGGCGGCATCATGGGTGGACTTGGCGGCTTCACCGGCCCGGTTCCAACGCTGTGGTGCGTGCTGCGCCAATGGGAAAAGGACAGGCAGCGTATTGTCATCCAGAATTTCAACCTTGTGACCCTCTCCATGACGATGGCTGCCTATCTTGCGGCCGGAAAGATCAAGCTCGAAATGCTGCCGATGTTTGCCCTCGTCGCACCGGCGATGTTGATACCGACACTCCTTGGCGCGAGACTCTACATCGGCGTTAGCGAGGCGACTTTTCGAACGATCGTCCTCACACTCTTGGCCGCATCAGGTGGGGCATTGTTGGTATCGTCCTTGCCGCGCCTCATAAGCCGGGTTTGAACGACACACAGAAATCGCGACTTCCGCCGTGCCATGCGCTATCGACCGATGCGGCCTGCTCCCGATAGGTAGGCGCAGATCAGTTCGACGAGTTGCTTTTGCAGCTCCGGCGCGGCGAGCATGTTCCGGCGTGCCGCGTTATGGATCACACCTTCGATCGCTGACGACAGCACGCGCGCAACTGCCTCCGTGTCGGCGCCTTTCCTTGGTTTGCGATAAGTGGCGACAGCAGTCGCATAGTGATTGAGGTATTGTGCCTGGAACGAAGCATGGGCGGCCCTGGAGCCGCGATCGCCCGGCGCCTCGTCGAGCAGCACCTGATGTAGTGTCGGGTGAATGCTGTGCGCGGCGATCATGCCGCGCACCAGCTCCTGCGCGAATTTCCTGAGCGGCTTTTGGTCTTCCGCCGAATCGCGAATGACCGACAGCACATGATCGAAGTGACGGCGCCGGACGGCAGCGAGCAGGGAAAGCTTGTCGGGAAAATACTGGTAGAGCGTGCCGATGCTTACACCTGCTGTCTCGGCAACCTTGTTGGTGGTGAAGCCGGCCCACCCCAGCCCGCTCAGAACATGAGCCGCCGCCTCGATGATCGCCTCGACGGTTGCCCTGGAACGCGCCTGGCGCGGCTGTTTGCGCATGCGCGGATGCGGTTTTGCAATGCGAGTAGACACGTTCGCCCATTCTCCTGAAAATATAAACAACATACTCGCATTTCCGGAAAAGGACACCGACTATGAATGCGCTCGCTCTGCTTCGCAGCCTGTTTGCCTATCAGGCCTGGGCCAATGACGAACTGCTGGAAAAGCTCGCGAGTCTCGACCCGCATGTTCACGGCAAGGAACGGCAGGCCGTGATAGGGCTCATCGATCACAGCCATGTGGTGTCGCGGATATTCTCGGCGCACTTGGTTGACGCAAGCCATGGCTACTCCGCCGACACCACCGAGGACACGCCGGCGTTCGACGAACTTCGCGCCGCGGTCGCAGCGACCGATCGCTGGTATCTCGATTATCTCGAAACCGTTTCGTCGCGGCAGCTGTCCGAGCCCGTCGCAGCATTGATGTCGCGACAGGAAATGCTGACCCACGTCGTACTGCACGGCGGCTATCATCGCGGTGAAGCGGGGCGCATCCTGGCGCAGATTTCGGTCATGCCGCCATGGGATACCTTCGCCGTCCATCTCCACAGGGCCGAGCCTTCGCGCCGGCTGCAGATGAGCCGTGAGCCGCTCGGCGCCTGAACGGCCGAGCGCATTCGATCACGAGGTCGGCTCGACCGGATCTATCGAGCGATATCCTGTCCTTCAGAAATGCGAGCTATCTGCTTACTTTCATCGCGTCGTGCAAGATAGTGCAGCGGCGTGCTCGTCGCGTTGCTTCCTACTTACCTGTAGTTTATCTTTTCGAACAAGACGAGGCGGGCGACCGCCTTCGTTCTTGACAATGTTCGCGCTGAGCGTCGGACGTTGAAGCGCAAAAGCTGGTCGAAAAGGTCCTGAGCTTGACGAGAAGACCGGTCGAGATAGAGCGACCAGAATTTCTGTCGCAGAACTTCGCTGCGGGACACAAAGATTCGCAGCCGGTTTTTGCGCGGGTAAAATGGTCGCGCGCTCGCCGTAACCGAAACTTAAGCTGCAAAAATCATTCTAATGCTTCGCTGGCTAGCAAGCCGCGAGTCAGATATGCAATGCGCGCCGGGTCAATAACGGCCGTCGGCACAACGGAAGGGGCATGATATGGCTAAGCAGTCATCCAAAGCGCCGGCATCCAAGGCACCGGCAAAGTCATCGGCAAAGAAAGCACCGGCAAAAGCAGCCGCGGCAAAGGCCGCAACTGCTGTGAAGAAAGCAGCACCCGCGGCCAAAGCGAAGGCCGCTGCGCCTAAGGCAAAAGCAGCGCCGGCCAAAAAGCCGGCCGCCAAGGCCGCGGCAAAACCGGCCGTGAAGAAAGCAGCACCTGCCAAGGCAAAAGCAGCACCGGCCAAGGCTGCACCGGCCAAGAAGCCGGCTGCAAAGGCCGCGGCGAAGCCCGCTGCGAAGAAGGCAGCACCGGCAAAGGCCGCCGCTGCGAAATCTTCCGCAGCAGTGAAGAAAGCAGCGCCCGCGGCCAAGCCGAAGGCAGCGCCCGCAAAGGCGAAGGCCAAGAAGTAGTCGCCGTTCTCCGATCGCCGGGGACAGTACTCAAGACAGCCATGGCGGGATGCCTAATAGGCGCCTCGCTTGCTGGCTGACGGTCGGGCAGGACGAGAAAGAGGCGGGAGGAAGACATCTTTTCGCAGCTCCCAGGACTTCGCCGTGCGGCGAAGTCCGGTGGGATTTTCGTGGCTGCCAAAACCAACCTTCGGTGCAAGGCCTAGTTGGTAGTTGCTCGGATCTGGATTGTCCGACGCGCTCGCGTCTGCCGACGCACCTCCGATTCATCGCATCCGAACGCGAGACAATGGTTGTACGCTGGCGGCGCGGTTTTCCGCCTCTGGCCGTTGATGAACCCTGCATGATCGGTCAACGGTGCCCATGCACGAGCCCCTGTCGGAATCGATTTTCGGTGAGGGTCATGCACGAAGTCACAATGCTACCGCATCCTTTGCGCGTCCAATGGGGCATATGGAGCTGTAGCCGGCAAACAGGAATCGACAATGCCCAGACTGCTCTACGCGTCTACTTCTCCCTACAGTTCCAAGGTGCGCATGGCAGCACTTCATGCCGGCATCGCCGTCGATCTCGTGCCGATAAAGACCGAGGAAAGACCGGCCGCGCTGATCGGCGCCAATCCGCTCGGCAAGATCCCGGTGCTGGTGCTCGACGACGGCCGCTCGGTCCATGACAGCCGCGCCATCACGCAGCATCTCAACCGGATGTCGAAGAACGCATTGTTTCCGCGCAATCCCGACAAGCGCCTCGAGGCGGAGGTGCTGGAGGCATTGGCCGACGGCATCTGCGACTGCGCGCTGTCGATGGTCTACGAGCGGCGCACACGGCCGGAAGAGATGGTCTACCAGCCTTGGCTCGAGCGCCAGTGGACGAAGATTTCGGACGCGCTCGATCTGCTCAACGCAAACCCGCCGAAGCTGCCGAAGAAAATCACCCTCGGCCAGATCGCATTGCGCGCCTGCCTCGGCTATCTCTCGCTGCGCTTCGCTGGAAAATGGGAAAAGGGCCGCGGCCGGCTGACGCGCTGGGCGGCACGCTTCGACGAGAAATTCCCGGAGCTGAAGCCCGCCATCCCGGCTTGAGGGCGGGCGACCCCAACCGGTGCCACAAAAAAAGCCGGGCGCGAGGCCCGGCTTTTTCGTGTCGTGGCTTGGACGACTTAGAACTTCATACCGACGCCGAAAGTGACGCGATTGTCGGTCGACTTGACCTTGCCGATACCGTCGAAGTCCTTCCTGCCGAAGTCCGTGTAACGATACTCGACACGGCCGAACACATTGTCGGTGATCTTGATGTCGGTACCGACGCCGGCTGTCCAGCCAAACTGCGTGTTGGTGTCGCTTACGCCGGCAGCTTCAATCTTCTGGTTCTTCAGCGCGCCACCGGCGGTGCCGTAGAGCAGGATGTCCGGGGTGACAGCGTAGCCGAGGCGGGCACGCAGCGAGCCCTCGAAGCCACCCTTGGCCTCGATGCCGGCATCGTCGCCCTTGACGCCGTTGTAGCCGATATCGGCTTCGGCACCGTAGACGAAGTTCTCCTGCTGCCAGTTATAGCCGCCGAAGACGCCGCCGACAAAACCCTTGGTGTCGACGTCGACGCCAATGTCTTTGGCTTTGGCGTGGCCAGCGAAGCCGTAGCCGACGCTCACACCGGCATAGGGACCGGCCCAGGATGCGACCGGAAGTTCTGCGATCGGGGCAGGTGCCGGCGGCTCTTCCTGAACCACGTCCGCGGCATAGGCGGTTCCGCCGAGGGCGAACAGCCCAAACGCCACCGCGAGCGGTCGCGCAAATTTAAGATTGGCTTGCATTGTTCTTTACTCCTTAAGCCACAGGACACAGGCTTGTTGTTTATGAGCGCCCTCAACCCGTCCGGGGGATGAAACGGATCCGGCGTTCAACGGTTCCAAATGTCGTGTCGAAATGCGGCTGAAGCGAACCTGAACTTGGGTCATTCCCTGGCACGAATGAGGCAGAACCTTGACGTTGCATCTTCGCAACAGCGAATGTCAGCAGGTTCGCCGTGCTGCACTGCACACGGCTTGGTGTAAGGGCTCCAGAGCCCTATATTGCGGGCGGGCTGGCCCGAATTCCGGTCGAGCCAAAACGCCCACCGGGCACTTTGCCACAATCCTGCCCCAGGTGGAAATGGGATTTAACGCTTGGCGGGCCATAATTTGCCGGCGCGATCCCGGCAGGCCGGAATCGGCATCGGATTAAGGATTGACAGATGAGCAAGGTCGCCGCGACGGCACTGGTGACGGGCGGTGCGAAACGGATCGGCAGGGCGATCGTCGAAGATCTTGCCGCGCATGGTTTTGCCGTCGCCATTCACTGCAATCGCTCGCTGGCCGAGGCGGAGGCACTGGCGGCCGAAATCAACAGTGGTCATTTTGGTCGACATGGCCGGGCCGCAGTGATTGCTGCCGACCTGACCGAGATGGACGCCGTCAGCAACCTGGTCGGTCGCGCGGCGGCGGCGCTCGGGCCGGTGTCGCTGCTGGTCAACAACGCCTCGCTGTTCGAGCACGACAGCGTTGAGGATTTCGACTGGCCGGCCTGGGATCGCCATTTCGCCATGCACGTCAAGGCGCCGGCGCTGTTGGCACAGACTTTCGCCCGGGCCTTGCCGCAGAACAGTGAGGGGCTGATCGTCAACATGATCGATCAGCGCGTCTGGCGGCCGACGCCGCGTTATTTCTCCTATGCGCTGTCGAAGTCGACGTTGTGGGCGGCGACCGAGATGATGGCGCAGGCGCTGGGTCCCCGCATCCGTGTCAACGCCATTGGTCCTGGCCCGACCTTGAAGAACACGCGCCAGCACGACAGCGATTTCGATGCTCAGATTGCCGGGCTGATCCTGAAACGCGGCCCGGAATTGCCGGAATTCGGTGCCACTATCCGTTATCTCTGGGCGGCACGCTCGGTCACCGGCCAGATGATCGCGCTTGACGGCGGCCAGCATCTTGCATGGCAGACGCCCGATGTGACAGGCATGACGGAATGAGCCCCATGGACCAGAAACAAAAAACGCGCGGTGGCGCCGACGACCTGCCGCCCGAAATCGACCTCGAGGACGAGGCGGCCGAGGAGGTCGTCGAGCCTGCAGCCAGCGGTCCGGACGTTACCTTCACCGCCATCGACTGGACCCCGCATGCCGGCGACGCCGACGGCATGGTCGGCGCCGAGGTGATCCAGACGCTGGTAAAGCGGCTGCCCAATGCGCCCGGCGTCTACCGCATGATGAATGCCGCCGGCGACGTGCTCTATGTCGGCAAGGCACGCAGCCTGAAGAAGCGGGTCACCAGCTACGCGCAAGGCCGGTTCCACACCAGCCGTATCGGCCGCATGGTGCGCGAGACATCGACGATGGAGTTCGTCGTCACCCGCACCGAGATCGAAGCGCTGCTGCTTGAAGCCAACCTCATCAAGCGCTTGCGGCCACGCTTCAACGTGCTGATGCGCGACGACAAGTCGTTCCCCTATATCCTGTTGACCGGCGACCATGTCTCGCCCGGTATTTACAAGCACCGCGGCGCGCGCTCGCGCAAGGGCGACTATTTCGGCCCCTTCGCCTCGGCCGGCGCAGTTGGCCGTACCATCAACTCGCTGCAGCGCGCCTTCCTGCTCAGGAGCTGCACCGACTCCTTCTACGAGAACCGCACCCGGCCTTGCCTTTTGTTCCAGATCAAGCGCTGCGCCGGCCCGTGCACCGGCGAAATCTCGCACGGCGACTATGCAAGGCTTGTCGCCGAGGCGAAGGATTTTCTCTCCGGCCGCAGCCAGAAGGTGAAGACGGAGATCTCCGCCGCCATGCAGCAGGCTTCGGAGAACCTCGATTTCGAACGCGCCGCCATCTATCGCGATCGGCTGGCGGCGCTGTCGCATGTGCAGAGCCATCAAGGCATCAATCCGCAGACCGTCGACGAGGCCGATGTCTTCGCCATCCATCAGGAGGGCGGCCAGGTCTGCATCCAGGTGTTCTTCTTCCGCACCGGCCAGAACTGGGGCAACCGCGCCTATTTTCCCAAGGCCGATCCGGCGCTCGAAGCCGGCGAGGTGCTGGGATCGTTCCTGGCGCAGTTCTACGACGACAAGCCGACGCCACGCACCATCCTGTTGTCGCATGGCGTCGAGGACCAGGAATTGCTGGCGGAGGCCCTCTCCACCCGCGCCGGCCGCAAGGTGTCGATCTCCGTGCCGCAGCGCGGCGAGAAGAAGGACCTGACCGACAACGCGCTGCAGAACGCGCGCGAAGCGCTCGGCCGGCGGCTCGCCGAAACCTCGACCCAGGCGCGGCTGCTCACTGGCTTTGCCGAGACCTTCGGCCTGGAAAAACCGCCGGTGCGCATCGAGGTCTATGACAACTCGCACATCATGGGCACCAACGCCGTCGGCGCCATGGTCGTCGCCGGGCCGGAAGGTTTTGTGAAGAACCAGTATCGAAAGTTCAACATCCGCTCGACCGAGATCACGCCGGGCGACGATTTCGGCATGATGCGCGAGGTGATGCAGAGGCGCTTCTCGCGGCTGTTGAAGGAACATGGCGATGCCCCGCAAACCAAGGGCGCGGACGAGGCGAGCCCTACCGCACCGGGCGACGATATCGAGGACGCGGGCGGCTTCCCGGCCTGGCCCGACGTCATCCTCATCGACGGCGGCCAGGGCCAGATGACGGCGGTGCGCAAGATTCTCGCCGATCTCGGCATCGAGGACCGCGTCGTGGCCATCGGCATCGCCAAGGGTCAGGACCGCGATGCCGGCCGCGAACGCTTCTTCGTCAAGGGCAAGGCCCCATTCTCGCTGCCCGTTCGCGATCCGGTGCTCTATTTCGTCCAGCGGCTGCGCGACGAGGTCCATCGCTTCGCCATCGGTTCGCACCGCGCCCGCCGCAAGAAGGAGATGGTCAAGAGCCCGCTCGACGAGATCAGCGGCATCGGACCCGGCCGCAAGCGCGCGCTGCTGATGCATTTCGGCACGGCCAAGGCGGTCAGCCGTGCCGCCGTCGAGGACCTGGTCAAGGTCGACGGCATTTCCGAGCAGGTGGCGAAATTGGTCTACAATCATTTTCACGAGAGCTAAGACGTATTGCCGACATTTCGGCTGGCTAATCGATTCTGGCCTGTTGACCCCCCACATTCGCTTCTGATTTGACTAAGCAGGCAGAAAGAGTTCCCAAAACATGGCTCAGCGCGCATTCAACCTGCCCAACATGCTCACCTATGCCCGCATCCTGGCGGTGCCGCTGGTGGTGCTGTGCTTCTTCCTGGAAGGGCATCTGAAATCGAGCGACTTCGCGCGCTGGTCGGCGCTCATCATTTTCCTGCTCGCCTCGATCACCGATTACTTCGACGGCTATCTGGCGCGCGCCTGGCAGCAGACCTCCAACATCGGCAAGATGCTCGACCCGATCGCCGACAAGCTGCTCGTCGCCACATGCCTGCTGCTGCTCGCCGCCGACACCGATCGCCATGCCGGCATCGCCGGCTGGTCGCTGTGGGCGGCGATCATCATCCTGTGCCGCGAGATCCTGGTCTCGGGCCTGCGCGAATATCTGGCGGCCTTGAAGGTCTCGGTGCCGGTGACGCAGCTCGCCAAATGGAAGACCACCATCCAGATGATCGCCATCGCCTTCCTGCTTGCAGGTCCCGCCGGCGACAAGATCTTCCCGCTGACCACGCAGACCGGGCTGGTGCTGCTGTGGATCGCAGCCCTGGTGACGCTCTACACCGGCTACGACTATTTCCGCGCGGGCCTCAAGCACATCATGGGCGAATAGAATGTCGACGAAGCTCATCTATTTCGCCTGGGTGCGCGAGCGGATCGGCAGACCGGAGGAAGAGGTCGAACTGCCGGCCGGCATCGAAACGGTCGCCGACCTGTTGCGCTGGCTGAAATCGCGCGGCGAGGAGTACGAGAACGCGCTGCAATATCCTGACGTGATCCGCGTCGCCATCAACCAGGAACATGTCGAGCACCGCGAGAAGATTGCCGGCGCGCGCGAGATCGCGCTATTCCCGCCGATGACCGGTGGCTGAACCATGTCCGCGGTGGTGCCCGTCGTGCGCATCCAGGCTGAGGATTTCGACGTCGCCGCCGAGATCGCCAGGCTGACCAGGGGTCGCAGCGACATCGGCGCTGTGGTGACCTTCTCCGGCCTTTGCCGCGACGAGCAAGGCAGGCTCTCCGCGCTCGAGCTCGAACATTATCCCGGCATGGCGGAAGCCGAGATATCCCGCATCGCCGGCGAGGCAATCGAGCGCTGGCCCCTGCAGGGGCTCACCGTCATCCATCGCCACGGCAAGATCGCGCCGGGCGAAAACATCGTGCTGGTGGTGTCCGCTTCCGCCCACCGGCAGGCGGCGTTCGAGGCCGCGAATTTCCTGATGGATTATTTGAAATCACGGGCGCCGTTCTGGAAAAAGGAACACCATAGCGACGGTTACGAGGGCGGCTGGGTCGATGCCAAGGATGCCGACGACAAGGCGGCGAGCCGCTGGAAGCAGCCGCCGTCCAAATAAATCCCTGCGACAGCCATCCCATACCCTGCCGGCCATTCATTGACCGTAATCCTGCGAGACCCTTCGCCGGAAGGGGAGCAGGATCATGCTGGACAGGATCGCCGAGTTCTTCATCTTCGGACTGGTGCCGCTGGCCGTCGGCATCCTGGCCGTCCCGGATCGTTCCGCGGCTGCCGAAAAGACCCTCAAGGGCGAGGTGATGTATCGCGAGCGCATCGCGCTGCCGCCCAATGCCGTGCTTTCCGTGCAGCTTGCCGACGTGTCGCTGGCCGACGCGCCGGCCGCAATCATCGGTGAGCGCAAGGTGGTGCCGGCCGGCCAGGTGCCGATCAAGTTCGAGATCAGCTTCGATCCGCAGGTGATCCGGCCTGATATGACCTACGCGCTGCAGGCGCGCATCACTGTCGATGACCGGCTGCTATTCGTCACCGATACGCGCCTCCAGGTCGACCCGCTCAGCGACGCGCCACAGACCATCATGCTGAAAATGGCGGCGCCGGGCGACGAGCCGACGGCAGCCTCCGTGTTCGGCCAAAGTTGGCTGGTCGAATATATCGACGGCATCGGCGTGATTGCCGAGCCACGGGCGACATTCCGCATCAGCGAAGCCGGCAAGGCCGGCGGCAGCGGCCCTTGCAACGTCTATTTCGCCACCGCCAGGATAAACGGCTCGACGATCGCTGTCAGCGACATCGGCTCGACCTTCAAGGCCTGCGCGCCTCAGGTCATGGCCGAGGAAAAGGCGCTGTTCGAGGCGCTGGCCAAAGCAGCATCCTACCACGTCGACGCCGGCAAGCTTGTCATCGCCGACAGAGACGGCCGCGACATCCTGCGCTTCAACGCCGCGAGCTAGCGCTTAGTCCGCGCCGATTGGCCCGCGCGGCAGCCGCATGCCGATCACGTTGTGTTTCAGCGGGAATAGGCCGGGCAGGGGGCGCGTTAGTTCTTCATGAATGGCGGGTAAGGCAAAAGGGACGTTTGTCCCTTCGTTGAAGCCGCCAGAATGGCTGCGGCTCGTTCTGGCCTTAACTCAAAGGAGTCCAGACATGAAAACGCACACGCTTATCCTTGCCGCCACCGGTGCATCGCTCCTTGCCTTTACCGGCCTTGCCAAGGCGGACGACCATCTCGTCAATGCTCTTGACCACGGTCTCAAAGCGGACAGCCAACCGTTCCAGACCAACAAGGCCGGCCATAGCGGCGATCTCGCACCGGGGCAGGGCAGCCCGTTTTCAGGTGAAGAGACCAAGACCCCGTCTACCGACACGCCAGCGGCGAATGAACATGCGAACGTGAAGGAACGCCAGGCGAAATAGACCGGCAGAACCCGCCGCTAGGGGGCGGCGGGCGACATGTATCGGGCGACGATGCCGCATCTCATGCGATATTCTCAATTCGTCGCGAGTTTGAATACCGCGCCATAGTGATAGGGCGGCACATCAACCAGCTCGGCGAGCTTGAACCCGCTCGCTTCCACCGACGCGGTGGTCTGTTCGGGTGACAGCCTCAGCTCGGTCTTTGGCCCGCGCGGCTCGCCCAGGACCGTGGTTTGCTCGCGCGGATACTGGTGCCAGTTGACGATGGCAAAACGACCGGCAGGGCCAAGCGTCGCGCGCACGGCGCGGGCAAGTCGCGGCCGATCCGGAACGCCGTGGAAAGCGTTGGCGATAAGGACGAAGTCGACGGTTTGAGGCACCAGCCCGGCAAGCTCATAGGCGTCGCCCGCCAAAAACTCGCAATTGCCCGCGCCGCCTTCGGCCAGCCGCCGCCTGGCGACTTCGAGCAGATCGGCATCGATGTCGATGGCGATTACATGACGGGCGACCCTGGCGATTGGCAGCGTGAACCAGCCGTCGCCGCAGCAGAGATCGACCACGTCCGTGCCGGGCTTCATGCCGACCGCCGCCAGGACGCTGGCGGGCTCGGGCCACAGCGCTTCCCACCAGCCGCCGGTTGGCATTTCGGTGCCTTGGAAGAAACCGGGAATGGTGCTGGTCATGGCCTGGTCGGCTCCATTGTCGGGACCGCGTTTGATCCGCCCCTCCGAGCTTAACGCACCCGTGACCCGTCGAGGAGCCTGAAGCTGAAAATGTCGGCTACTGCATGTCGCGCAAAACTGTGCAGCGGTTTTGCGATACCGATATGCATCAAGACAAGAAACCTGACACGCGTCGCAGGAGGCCGGTCGAACGCGACGCGCTTTAGCAAAAAAGGCCGGCGTTGTGCCGGCCTTCTTGATGGGGTTCGGGATGCCGGCTCAGCCGACGATCTCGGTGTCCGAGAACCAGTATTTGATCTCCTGCGCGGCGGTTTCCGGCGCATCGGAACCATGCACGGAATTCTCGCCGATCGACAGCGCGTGCAGCTTGCGGATGGTGCCTTCGGCGGCGCTTGCCGGATTGGTGGCGCCCATCACTTCGCGGTTCTTGGCAATGGCGTTCTCGCCTTCCAGTACCTGCACGACTGTCGGGCCCGACGACATGGATTCGACCAGCTCGCCGAAGAACGGACGCTCCTTGTGGACGGCATAGAAACCTTCCGCCTCGCGGCGGCTCATCCACACCCGGCGCGAAGCGACGACGCGCAGGCCGGCATCTTCCAGTATCTTGGTGATAGCGCCGGTGAGATTGCGACGGGTCGCGTCCGGCTTGATCATGGAAAAAGTGCGTTCGAGCGCCATGGGATCGTCCTTGTGATGGAGAGTGGAATTGAGGGTGGCGGGCTCTATACAAGCCGCCCGCCGGCTTGCCAAGGGGAGGCCGGCGCAGCGCGCATTTCTGCGCTGGGGCGGCGGACTTTCAAGTCGAACCATGCCGCCGCTCATCTTTTTGTTGAGCATCGGATTTTCCAGAAACCGTACTCACTTTGGATCCGACCGACTGGGCTATAGCGCGTCGTCGTCAGCCTGACACAACGTCGTCATAACTGCATCTCGATCGTCAGGTTGGCCGTGTCGCCAGCCCCGAGGCCTTCGCGGACCCGCACCGCGGTCTTGATCGGCAAGAGCAGGCTGCCGGATTTCTGGTCGGGAAACAGCGATGTCCGCCATCTGGTCTGGCCGATGACGGCTTCCACGCCAAGCGAGCCCCAGGGCCTTGCCATCCCCACCATCGCCGTCTTGATCCGGGCTCCAAGCTCCGGCGGCAGCGTCACGAAATGCCAGCCGCCCTTGCCCGGATAGACCCAGATCTCGGCCTGCATGTGGTCAAGCCCGTCACGACTGGCTTTGCCATGGTGTGTCTTGCTGGCAATGCTGACGATCGGCGAAACCATCCATGACATCCACAGCCCTGCAGGGAGGAGTCATTCTTCCCCGCGCAGCGCCGCCATTCCACTACCGCCTTGTCACGATAGACGGCCGCCGGGTTTCCCAGCCTTCCCGTTCCAGTTCCGGCACGCTGTGTTCCTCCGAGGGATAGCCGATGCAGAAGTAACCGATCAGCGTCCACTCCGGCGGCACGTCCAGGATCGTCGCCATCTCCGCCGGATCGAGGATCGAGACCCAGCCCATGCCTATTCCTTCGGCTCGCGCCGCCAGCCACATCGTGTGGACCGCCATGACAGCCGAATAGTCTATGGTGGCTGGCATGGTCTGGCGGCCGAGCCCATGCCCTTGCTCGGTTGCGCGGTCGGCGAAAACCGCAAGCTGGCAGGGCGCCTCATTCAGGCCGGCAAGCTTCAGGCGCGAATACAGGGCGGCGCGTTCACCGCAAAAGCTTTGGAGTGCCTCCGCGTTGCAGCGCTCGAAGCAGGCCCTGACGGCGGCGCGGCATGCTGCGCTCTCGGCGACGACGAAGCGCCAGGGCTGGCTCAGCCCGACGGACGGTGCGGCGCTGGCAAGCTCGAGCAGCCGCTCCAGCGCTCCATCGGGGAGCGGCGTCGGCTTGAACCGCCTGACGTCGCGCCGCCACAGGAAGAGGTTGGCGAGCGCAGCGCGAAAATCGGCCGGGAACTCTGGGTTTGCGGTCATGGCGCGCTGCCTTTGTTGTGATTGCCCGGTTCGCCGGATGTTCGTCTTGTTTGCTTCGATCCAGGCGCTGATGAGGCGCTTCGAGCGACACTTCGTCTACCCGCATTGTCGCATTTCGCCGGCTGGCAACTTTCAGCTAAAGGCCGGACGGCATCGCCGCGATCTACGCCGTTGGACCTCGATCGGCAAAACAAAACCCGCCTCGGCAAGCCGGGCGGGCGTCGGTGCGAATCATCACCATACCCAAATTAGTAGCATAGCTGCCGGCACAAAGCAAGAACAAAATGTGGCGCCGCCGATGAAAACTGCCGATTTCAACTCTCGAGCGGGGAGATCGCTGCGGCCGCAACCGTGCGGCCGAGGCCGCCATGCAGATCGAGGCATCGTTCGAACCATTGCGCCACGACATCGCTGTCGTCGAGCAGCCGGTAGGGCGTGGCGATGCGCGCCCATTGCAGCGCGCCGAAAACGATGTAGTCGGCAAACAGCGGCGACGGGCCGCCGATGAAGGGCTGATAGCCAAGCATCGAGCGGAGCGGCTCCAGCGAGGCGCGGAAGCCGGCGAGCCCAGCGTCGCGGGTGGCGTAAACCGCCTCCAGGCGCTTGCCGAAGCGCTGCTCGCGGTTCTGCCGGAAATAGGCGGCGTTCGCCTCGTCCTGCATAGCGTGCAGGTCCAGTATCGCAGCGGTGGTGACGTAGGGATGGATGGTCAGCTGCGACCAGCGTTCGATGAGCGCGCCGTCGCCTTGCCGCCGTCGCCGGAAAACAACGTCGGCCGCTCGGGATAGGTCTCCTCGAGATAGAGCGCGATGGCGAAGGAATCGGCGACCACCGTCTCGCCGTCGCGGATCACCGGAACGAGCTTCGAGACGCCGCCTTCCACCTTCGGCACTTCGACGAAACGGGTCGGCACGCTGGTGATGTCGAGCCCTTTGTGGGCCAGCGCCATCGCCGCCTTCCAGCAATGTGGGCTGAATGGGCGGGCGGCATCGCGTCCGACAAGGTCATAGAGCAGAATGGTCATTGGCGGCAGCGTCCTTGCAGTCTAACTATGCCCGAAACGGACCCGCGCAGGGGGTCTCGCAGGTCGGGAGAAAATGAAACAGCATTTCAGGATGTTTGCGGCCTACAATCAATGGGCCAACGGCCGCATCTACGATGCCGCCGCCGATCTCGACGAGGAAGAGTTCGACCGCAATGTCGGCGTCTTCTTCGGTTCGATGATGGGAACGCTCAACCACCTCCTGGCAGCCGACCGTATCTGGATGAAACGCTTCACCGGCGAGGGCGACGCGCCGGCAAGGCTCGACACGGTCCTGCACCGCGCCTTGCCAGGCTTGCGGCTGGCGCGCGAGGCCGAGGACAAACGGATCATCGACTGGGTCGACGGCCTGAGCGACAAGGCGCTGTCGGGCCGCTTCTCCTACATGACCGTCTCGGATATGCGCACCGTCTCTCAGCGGCTGGCGCCGGCGCTCGACCACTTCTTCAACCACCAGACCCACCACCGCGGCCAGGCGCATGCGATCCTGACCATTCTGGGCAAGCCAAGCCTCGGACTGGACCTGACGATGTTCCAGCGCAGCGAGGAGGGCAGGGCTTTCGCCTGAATCTGGGGCGGCTGGTGACGCGGACGGTGGATAGAGGACAATCTGCCGAGATTGCAAAACGCGCCGAAACATTTTATGGAGCGGATGGTCGTGAGGGCGGCCGCTTCAGCAGCATTCAGCAGCAACAGCGAGAATTGGCACGCATGCCCAATGAACCCTTGCGCCTCGTGGCGTTCTTCGCCGTGGTCCTGGCGCTTCTCAACTCCGGTTATTATTTCCACCAGGGCGACATTGTCGCGACCATCTATTTCATGATCGGCGCCATTCTTGTGACCGCGGTAACGCGGATGAGCATCAGACGGCAGCTGATTTAGGACCGATCTTCTTATCTGGCCGCCATCTCGACGGCTGGTTCGCTTCGACTGCGATCGAATTGAAAGCAAAGTCTTAGGACTTCGTTTGCGCTGTTGCTTCAAGGTAGCCTGCTGAAGCAGGAGCAAAAGCATGCAGATCGATTTGTCCTCGACGAGCTGGGGCAGGGTCGTGGCCGTTACCGTCGCGGGCACGGCGGTCTGCATTGCAGCCGCATTCCTCGTCGATTCCTTCAATTTCCCATATTTGTCGCCGGAAGCGCTGTGGCGGGCGCAGCTCACAGACCTGCTGCTGCCGCTTGTCCTGGCCAGCTCGTTCTTCTTCTTCCTCATGTGGAAAATGCGCCAGCTGGCGATCGCGCAGAAGGTACTGGCCGTCGTCGCGGCGACCGACAGCCTGACGGCGGTATTCAACCGGGGTGCATTTTCCATGCTCGTCGAGGCCTATCTCGAACAGGCCCGCAGCCATTCCGTCGTAAATGCCGGAGCCTTGCTGATCGTCGATGCCGACCATTTCAAATCCGTCAACGACCGCCTCGGCCACGACTGCGGAGACCAGGCGCTCAAGCTGATCGCCAGGACAATCCAGGGCCAGCTGCGCGGCGCCGACATCGTCGGCCGGATCGGCGGCGAGGAATTTGCGGTTTTCCTTCCCGGCGCAGATCCTTCGCAGTCCTGGCTGGTGGCGGAGACAATTCGCCGGCGCGTCCGTGAGGCGGAGTTCTCGCCTGGCGGCCGGCCCTGTCCTCTCTCGGTCAGCATCGGCGGCGTCGCCTTCAGCGGGCCGACCACCTACGCCGAGATGTTCGTGGTGGCGGACAAGCACCTTTACAAGGCCAAATCGAACGGCCGCGATCAGGTCAGTTTCGAAACCGCGGCAGCGGGCGACCCGCGGGGCGGCGGCCCGATGACGGTCCATTGATGGTCGTTTCTGTCAGGCGGCGTAGCCGCCGAGGCCCCGGGCGACCGGCTTGACCGAGACCGCCGGCTGGGCGGCCGGCCAGAGGATGCCTGCCGTTACGGCAAAGGTGATCAGGGCGTCGCGTGCCGCTTCGGCCGAGATCTCGCCGGCACGTGCCGCCTCGCAGGCCTTCACCGCGGCGCCATAGCTCAGCCGGCGGCGCGAAGGCGGGAACTCGGTCAGGAATTCGTGCATCTCGGAGAACGAAGCGATCGTACGCTTGTAGCCGGCGCCAACAGTTAGGGCGACCGGGGTGGAAAACGTCCTGTCGTGCATTCTGGCCTCTCGAATGGGCGGAGGTCACGGCGGACGCCGTTCTCCGGTCTGGGGGTCGGGCAGAAACGCGGATCACGGCGCGAGGTTCCATGTTGCCGGGATTGTTTTTTTCGCCGGCTCCGGGAGCGGTCGCCGGGCGAGCAGCGCCGACGTCGAGGCAGGTGCCTATTTCCACATGCCGCGCATGCGGGCGCCGAGGTCGACACGTACCTGCGGCTGGCGGCGCGGATCGTCCGGGGCCTGGACGCTGGCCCATGCCACCTGCTCGAAGGCGCCGAGGATCGAGCGCGGGATGAAGCGCGTGCGCGAGGCATAGACATGGCGGTCGCCGCGCGCCGCCTGCCCGTGGACGAAAAAGCGATGCGGCATGACCATGTGCAGGCTGTCCTTGGCCCGCGTCATCGCCACGTAGAGCAGCCGCCGCTCCTCGTCGACGTCCTCCTTGCTGCCGACGCCGAGATCGATCGGGATGCAGCCGTCGACGGTGTTGAGCACGAAGACGTTCTTCCACTCCTGGCCCTTGGCCGAATGGATCGTCGACAGGATCAGATAATCCTCGTCGCGGTGCGGCGGGCCAGCCTCGTCGCTGGTCGCGTCCGGCGGATCGAGTGTCAGCTCGGTGAGGAAGCGCTCGCGCGACGCATAGCCGGAAGCGATCTGCTCGAGCTGCAGGAGATCGGCCCGGCGCGTCGTTGCATCCTCGTGGATACGTTCCAGATGCGGCTCGTACCAGAGCCTGACCTGTTCGATGTCGGCCGGCCATTTTTGCGCGCCGGCGCGCAGGCCGCTATAGAGCGCGACAAAACCCGGCCAGTCGTCGGCGGCACGCTGCGGCGGCCGATAGCGGGCAAGCCCCATCGTCTCGTCGAGCGAATTTGCCATGGTCTCGACGATCGCATTGGCGGCCGAAGGGCCGATGCCCGGCAGAAGTTGCAGCACGCGAAAGCCGGCGACGCGGTCGCGCGGGTTTTCGGCAAAGCGCAGTACGGCCAGCAAGTCCTTGACGTGTGCTGCATCGAGAAATTTCAGCCCGCCGAACTTGACGAAGGGGATGTTGCGGCGCGTCAGCTCGATCTCCAGCGGGCCGCTATGGTGCGAGGCGCGAAACAGCACCGCCTGTGATTTGAGAACAGTGCCGGCCTCGCGTTCGGTGAGTATCGCCTGGCAGACATAGCTCGCCTGCTCGGTCTCGTCGCGCACGCTGACCAGCTTCGGCTTTTCCGCAGATTTGCGCTCGGTCCAGAGATTTTTGGTGAAACGTTCCGACGCTTCGCCGATTACCGCATTGGCGGCCGCCAGGATGGTCTCGGTCGAGCGGTAATTGCGCTCCAACATGACGACTTCCGCCGGCTGCGCGAACTGCTTGGGAAAATCCAGGATATTGCGCACTTCCGCGGCGCGGAACGAATAGATCGACTGCGCGTCGTCGCCGACCACCGTCAGCCCAGATCCGTCGGGCTTGAGCGCCGTCAGGATCGATGCCTGCAGCCGGTTGGTGTCCTGGTATTCATCGACCAGCACATGGTCGAAACGCGCACCCAGATGCGCGGCGATTTCCGGCTCGCCGGCCATCTGCGCCCAGTAGAGCAGCAGGTCGTCGTAATCGAGCACATTCTGCGCCTGCTTGGCCTCGACATATCGTGCGAATAATTGCTTCAGCTGTTCGGCCCAGCCGGCGCACCACGGGAACACCGAACCCAGCACCTCGCCGAGCGCCGCCTGTGCGTTGACGGCGCGCGAATAGATCGCAAGGCAGGTGCCCTTGGTCGGGAAGCGGGCTTCGGTCTTCGAAAACCCAAGCTCGTGGCGGGCGAGGTTCATCAGGTCGGCGGAATCCTCGCGATCGTGGATGGTGAAGGCCGGATCGAGACCGATCTCCAGCGCATAATCGCGCAGCAGCCTGGCGCCGATGCCGTGGAACGTGCCGGCCCAGCTCAGCGCATCGGTAATCACCGAGGCATCGCGCCCCAGCACCTCGCCGGCGATGCGCTCGACCCGCTTGGCCATTTCCGCTGCGGCATGGCGCGAAAATGTCATCAAAAGGATGCGGCGCGGGTCGGCACCCCTGACGATCAGATGCGCGACCCGGTGCGCCAGCGTGTTGGTCTTGCCGGAGCCGGCGCCGGCAATCACCAGCAACGGCCCGGCGATCTTGCCGTCGCCATGTTCGACGGCAAGCCTCTGCTCGGCGTTGAGCTTCGCCAGATAGGCCGGCTGGAAGGACGAATCACGGGCGGCGAGGTTCATCGCCCATCAAGCATCGTTTCTGCTTTGTTCGCAACGGTTTGCGGAGCCGGAATAGGCCCCGTGAGCGAAGAAGCCTTGCGGGCAGGCTTGTCGACTAACGCTCGGGCTCGACGCCCATCCTTGCCGATTGCCGCCGTAGCGCCTCGCGATCGTCCTGTGGCGGTGGCAACAGCAGCGGATCGAAATCGTCGGGCACCTCATCGATCACTTTCTTGGCGACGCGATAGGCAACATAGACGATTGCCCCGGCGATGAGCAGACGGATCATGCCATCCTCCATTGATTGTGGAGCAACCGGAGACGCGGCATTTTGTTCCCAGGCCCCTTGGCGACTGCAGGAACGCGCAACCAAATCGCCGACGCCTCGTTGTCGGGCGAGAGGAGACTGCGATGAAAAAGCGCTCAATCCTGCTGCTTATGGCAGCTCTGACTGTTGCGGGTTGCGACAACAATATCCAGCCGACCAAGGCCCCTGGCGACACGGTCGATCAGAACCCGCAGGTCGACAAGAATCCGGTGCCGAAATCGACGACCGGCGGCGATCAGCCCGGCACGCCGCCGAAACAATGACCGCCTCAAATGGCGTCGATCGGGCAAGCGGCGCCGGTCAAGGAAGGTGGCCGGCGCCGCTTGGGAGGAAGCTGATGGCGCCGGCCAGGCGGAGATCAGGCCCGCCGCACATCCAAGGATAGCCGAGTCTTTCCGCAGCGTCATGGTCGATAGCGTACAGACGGCACACCCCTGTGGACAAACCTGCCGGCCACAGCAGCGTTTGTTCATCACATAGTTCGTTCTTCCCATGGAACAAACCAGGCTGCTGCGTGTTTGGATGTCGATCGGACGCTCCCAAGGCCGCCGTTCACGAAAGAGCCCGCTCTCCTTGTCCCCCCTCAGGATAGCGGGTTCTTTTTGCGTTTTGCGGGAAGTCGCGGCGCGCGGGGTCGACATCACCAGCTTTGTCGGTTTTCGCGGCTTATGCGGCGAACCGGGGCTCAAGCCCTTGCGAAGCATGGTTGTCCCGTGCAAAAGCCCGGCCATGCTGATCATCAACGACCTTTCGCTCCGCATGGCCGGACGCCTGCTTCTCGACCATGCCTCACTGACCTTGCCGGCCGGTAGCAAGGCTGGCCTTGTCGGCCGCAACGGCACCGGCAAGACGACCCTGTTCAAGGCGATCACCGGCGACCTCGCCTCCGAGACCGGCTCGATCAGCCTGCCCAAGAACACGCGCATCGGCCAGGTGGCGCAGGAAGCGCCGGGCACCGAGGAGCCGCTGATCGAGATCGTGCTCAAGGCCGACCTCGAACGGAGTGCGCTGCTCGAAGAGGAAAAGACGGCGGCCGATCCGCACCGCATCGCCGACATCCACATGCGGCTGGCCGATATCGATGCGCACTCGGCCGAGTCACGCGCGGCCACCATTCTCGCCGGCCTCGGCTTCGACGATGCCGCGCAGCGGCGCCCGGCCTCGTCCTTCTCCGGTGGCTGGCGCATGCGCGTCGCGCTGGCCGCCGTGTTGTTTGCCGAGCCCGATCTGCTGCTGCTCGACGAGCCGACCAATTATCTCGACCTCGAAGGCACGCTGTGGCTGGAAAACTACGTGTCGAAATATCCGCATACCGTGCTGCTGATTTCGCACGATCGCGACCTGCTCAACCGCGCCGTTAATTCGATCGTCCATCTCGACCAGAAGAAGCTGACCTTCTGGCGCGGCGGCTACGATCAGTTCGAGCGCCAATACACCGAGCAGCGTGAATTGCAGGAGAAGGGCCGCGTCAAGCAGGAAGCCGCGCGCAAGCACATGGAATCCTTCGTCGAGCGCTTCCGCGCCAAGGCATCGAAGGCGAGGCAGGCGCAGTCCCGCATCAAGGCGCTGGAGAAGATGAAGCCGATCGCCGCGATCGTGAACGACACGGTGCGGCCGTTCTCCTTTCCGGAGCCGATGAAGACGGTGGCCTCGCCGATCATTGCGCTGAACAACGTCAATGTCGGCTATGTCGAGGGTGCGCCGATCCTGAAGAAGATGACGCTGCGCATCGATGCCGACGACCGCATCGCGCTGCTCGGCGCCAACGGCAACGGCAAGTCGACCTTCGCCAAGCTTTTGGCCAGCCGGCTGCAGCCGGAGACCGGCTCCATGACCGTGGCGCCCGGGCTGAAGGTGGCAATCTTCGCCCAGCACCAGCTCGACGACCTCAGGCCCGATGAAAACGCCTATGAACACGTCCGCCGGCTGATGCCGGACGCGCCGGAATCCAAGGTGCGCGGCCGCGTCGCCCAGTTCGGCCTGACCACCGAAAAGATGAATACCGCGGCCAAGGATCTGTCCGGCGGCGAGAAGGCGCGGCTCCTGATGGGCCTGTCGGCCTTCGAGGGGCCGAACCTTTTCATCCTCGACGAGCCGACCAACCATCTTGATATCGACAGCCGTGAATCGCTGATCCATGCGCTGAACGATTTTCCCGGCGCGGTCATCCTGATCTCGCACGACCGCCATCTGCTCGAAGCGACCGCCGACCGGCTGTGGCTGGTCAAGGACGGCGCGGTTAATCCGTATGACGGCGATCTCGAGGATTATAAGACGCTGGTCACCGGCGTCTCCGGCGACCGCCGCGGCAAGCGCGAGGCGGACAAAGCCTCGAAGGCCGACCGCCGCCGCGACGCAGCCGCGCGCCGCGCAGCCTTCGAGCCGCTGGCCAAGGAAATCCGCGCCACCGAAGCGCTGATGGACCGCCTCCGCAAGCGCATCGACCTGATCGAGGACGAACTCGCCAACCCGGCCGTCTACGAAAAGGACCCGTCGACCGCGACAAGGCTGGCCAAGGAGCGCTCACAACTTGCGCAACAGCTGGCCGGCCATGAGGAAAAATGGCTGTCGATGTCGGCGGAGTACGAGGAAGGCACGGCGGAGTAGGACGATGTCGACAAAACTTTGGATCGAAGCTGCCAAGGTTTTGGTTGTCAATTCCGAAGCTGTCGTAAAATGCCCTGAGTGTGGAGACGGCAATCTGCTGGTCATCGACGCCGGAGCCGGATCATCGCATGTCGAGCGCCACATACATTGCCCGAAATGCGGCGCCTACAACGCCTTGCTCAAGCGCATTGATGGCGGGTAACTGGCCCTACACGCCGCCGCCATAAACGGCTAGTTTGCACCCATGAATCAGTATGCCAAGCTCAAAATCGGCCATTCGGCCTGCCCGCATGATTGCCCGTCGACCTGCGCGCTCGAGGTCGAGCTGCTCGACGCCAGGCGCATCGGCCGCGTCCATGGCGCCAAGGCCAACAGCTATACGGCCGGCGTCATCTGCGCCAAGGTCGCCCGTTACGCCGATCGCGTCCATCATCCCGACCGCCTGCTGAAGCCGCTGGTGCGGGCCGGCGCCAAGGGCGACGGCGCCTGGAAGGAAGCGAGCTGGGAGGTGGCGCTCGATCTGGTCGCTGAAAAATTCATCGCGGCGGAGGCAAAATACGGCTCGGAGACGGTCTGGCCCTATTACTATGCCGGCACGATGGGGCTGGTGCAGCGCGACGGCATAGAGCGGCTCAGGCACGCCAAAAAATATTCCGGCTTCTTCGGTTCGATCTGCACCAATCTGGCCTGGACCGGCTGGATGATGGGCGCCGGCGCGCTGCGCGGCCCCGACCCGCGCGAAATGGCAAAGTCCGACTGCGTGGTGATCTGGGGCACCAACGCCGTGGTCACGCAGGTCAACGTCATGACCCACGCCATCAAGGCGCGCAAGGAACGCGGCGCCAAGATCGTCGTCATCGACGTCTACGAAAATGCAACGATGAAGCAGGCCGATCTCGGCCTGGTGCTGAAGCCCGGCACCGACGGCGCGCTGGCCTGCGCGGTGATGCACGTGCTGTTCCGTGACGGCATGGCCGACCGCGCCTATCTGGAAAAATACACCGACGATCCGCACGGTCTGGAAGCGCATCTTAATACGCGGACGCCGCAATGGGCCGCAGACATCACCGGGCTTTCCGTCGACGAAATCGAGGCCTTCGCCCGTCTCGTCGGCACGACGAAGAAGACCTACTTTCGCCTCGGCTACGGTTTTTCGCGGCAGCGCAACGGTTCGGTCAACATGCACGCCGCGGCCGCGATCGCCGCGGTTACCGGCTGCTGGCAATATGAGGGCGGCGGCGCCTTCCATTCCAATTCGGGCATCTTCAAGCTCAACCAGGAACTGCTCGAAGGCACACGGATGCGCGACCCCGCGATCCGTCATCTCGATCATTCGCGCATCGGCCCGGTGCTGACCGGGGCTGAGGATGCGCTCTATGGCGGCCCGCCGGTGACGGCGCTGCTGATCCAGAACACCAATCCGGTGAATGTCGCGCCGGAGCAGCGGCTGGTGAAGCAAGGTTTTCTGCGCGATGATCTGTTTTCCTGCGTGCACGAGCAGTTCATGACCGACACCGCCAAGCTCGCTGATGTGGTGCTGCCGGCGACGATGTTTCTCGAGCATGACGACGTCTACAAGGGTGGCGGCAACCAGCACATCACACTCGGGCCGAAGCTGATCGACCCGCCGGAAGGTCCGCGCACCAACCATTTCGTCATCGAGGAGCTCGGCAAAAGGCTCGGTGTCGCCGATCGTCCTGGCTTCGGCATGACCGAGCAGCAGCATATCGACATCATTCTGGGCAAGCGCGGGCTGGGCAGCTTTTCGAGCCTGAAAGAGCAGAAATGGGTCGATTTGCAGCCGGATTTCGCGGCCGCGCATTTCCTCGACGGCTTCGGCCATGCCGACAAGAAGTTCCATTTTCGCGCCGACTGGACGGGCCAGGCCGCGCCCAACCGGCCACCGAAAAGCATGGGCCTGTTCGGGCCGGTGGCGAGCCTGCCGGAATTCCCCGACCATGTCGACCTGATCGAAGTGGCGGACGAGGCGCACCCGTTCCGGCTGACCACCTCGCCGGCGCGCAATTTCCTCAATTCGACCTTTGCCGAAACGCCGGTATCGCAGGCAAAAGAGCGCCGGCCGGAGCTGCTCTTGCATCCCGATGATGCGGCGGCACTCGGCGTCGCCGACGGCGGCCGTGTCGAAGTCGGCAACCAGCGTGGCGAGGTGGTGCTGCACGCAAAGCTGTTCGACGGCATCAAGCGCGGCGTCGTCGTCGCCGAAGGCATCTGGCCGAACAGCGCCCATGAGCGCGGCGAGGGCATCAACGTGCTGACCGGCGCCGATGCGCCGGCGCCCTATGGCGGCGCCGCCTTCCACGACAACAAGGTCTGGCTGCGCCCGGCGGATTGAGCGTCGGAACGATATCTCCATCCGGCCGTTTTCGCGTGGCGGGTGGAGGCATTGTCATGGCAGAAGTGTTGCCGGCGCCGGATCCCATCGGAAGGACACTGTCGTCCGGCGAACTCGTAACCACGATGTCCCACTTTCATCGCGCCGAGATTGCGCGCATGGCTGGGTGGCGTGACCGCCTGGACCGGACGAGCAACTGGGCGATAACCGTTGTCGCAGCAATGCTGTCCGTTTCGCTTTCGACAGCCAGCGCTCACCATGGCGTGCTGCTGTTTGCCATGCTGCTTGTTCTGCTGCTGCTGTGGATAGAGGCCCGCCGATATCGCTTCTTCGACTTCTACCGGGCTCGCGTGCGCCAGTTCGAACGGCACTATTTCGCGCAGATATTCTCGCCGCAGCCGGACTTCGCGTCCGATTGGCTGTTGATCGTCGGCGAGAGCCTGCGCGCGCCGAAATTCCTGATTTCGCAACGCATGGCTTTGGCGCGCCGCCTGCGTCGCAATTACATCTACATGCTGCTGATCCTGCTGCTGGCCTGGATCCTCAAACTGTCGACCCCCAGTCTTCTGACCGAAGGTGTCCGCATCGGCTTCGTCGGGTCGATGCGTGAGGCGGTCGCCAGTGCTGCCTTGGGTCCAATTCCGGGCGCCGTCATCGTCGTGCTGGTCGCCGTCCTCTATGCGGGCCTGCTGGTGACAGCATTTCTGACAGAGAGCGACGACGGCGAACTCTCCTTCGGTGACGTCCACGTCTAGCAACGCAACACCCTGTCTAGCAACGCAACGCCCTGTCGCGCGTTGTTGGACACGTGCATTGGGCGATGGGGGTCTCATGGCTTGGCAGGCTCCGACACGTTCCAGCCTGGCGCTGCTGGTTTGCGCTTTCGTCCCCGCGGGGGCGGCCTGGGCAGCGCAGACGCTCGTTGCCGGTACCCGGGCCTCCGGCATGGGTGGTTCGGGCGAAGGCGCTTTCGTCGCCGAGATCGTGCTTCTGCTGCTTGTCGGGCGCGGCCTGGGCGAAGTGCTGCAGCGTTATGGCCAGCCGGCAATCATGGGCCAACTGATCGGCGGCATCCTGCTCGGTCCTTCGCTGTTCGGCTGGCTGTGGCCGTCGGCCCAGCACCTGATCTTTCCCAGTGATCCTGCGCAAAAGGGCATGATCGACGCCGTCTCGCAGCTCGGCATCCTGATGCTGCTTTTGCTGACCGGCATGGAGACGGACCTGCGGCTGGTGCGCCGGGTTGGCGCGGCCTGTTTTTCCATTTCGGCTACCGGCGTCGTGGTGCCCTTCATCTTCGGTTTTGCGCTGGCGCAGTTCCTGCCGGACGCATTGCTGGCTGACCCCACGCAGCGCACCGTCGCCGGGCTGTTCCTGGGCACGGCGCTGTCGATCTCGTCGGTCAAGGTCGTCGCCATGGTGGTGCGCGAGATGAACTTCATGCGCCGCAACCTCGGACAGGTGATTATTTCCTCGGCGATCATCGAGGACACGATCGGCTGGCTGGTCATCGCCGTAACCTTCGGCATCGCCACCAATGGCAAGCTACAGTTCGCGCCGCTGGTGACCACCATCGCCGCGGTGGCACTGTTCATGGTGTTCTCCTTCACCATTGGCCGCCGTCTTGTCTTCACCTTGATCCGCTGGACCAACGATCAATTCCGCAGCGAGTTTGCGGTGATCACCATGATCCTCATCATCATGGGAGCGATGGCGCTGATCACAAATCTGATAGGCGTCCATACCGTGCTGGGGGCGTTCGTCGCCGGCATCCTGGTCGGGGAATCGCCCATCCTCTCCAGCCATATCGAAGGTCAGCTGCGCGGCGTCATCACCGCGCTGTTCATGCCGATCTTCTTCGGCATGGCGGGGCTTTCCGCCGATCTCACAGTGCTCGCCGATCCAACCCTTGCCATGCTGACGGGCGCTCTCGTGATCATCGCCAGCATCGGCAAGTTTGGCGGCGCGTTCATCGGCGCCAAGCTCGCCGCCATGTCGCTCAAGGAAGCAATCGCCGTCGGCAGTGCCATGAACGCACGCGGCTCGACCGAGGTGATCGTCGCCAGCATCGGCCTGTCGATGAACATCCTGTCGCACAATCTCTTCACCATGATCGTCACCATGGCCGTGATCACCACCTTGGCCATGCCGCCGATGCTGCGCTGGGCGCTCGGCCGGCTGCCGGTTGGGCACGACGAGCAGCAGCGTGTCGAGCGCGAGGCGTTGGACGAATACGGCTTCATTTCCAGGCTGGAGAGGCTGCTGGTGCTGGTCGACGACAGCAGGATCGGCAAGTTCACCGCATATCTCGCCGGACTGGTCGGCGGAGGCAGCGGCATGCCCACCACCTTGCTTCGCCTGCCCACCACCTTGCTTCAGCCGAAAGACGGCCGAGTTGACAGGCCGACCGACAGCAAGGGACAGGAGCGCGCCCTCCAGGAAATCAAAAAGGGTGCAAAAAAGAGCGCTCAGGCGGTGAAACGGATCGAAGATACGCTTGTCGACAAAGTCCATCTGACAGCCCGCACCGAATTGGATGCCACGGGTGAGACGATTGCCGAAGAGGCCCGCAAGGGATACGGCCTGTTGCTGGTCGGCCTGGACAATGTGCTGACCGCCGATGGCGCCTTCGCGCCGGCCCTCAACGACATTGCCGCAGGATTTGACGGCCCGCTTTGCCTGGTCCTGAACGGCGGCAATGCTGGCGAAAAGATGCCGACGCTGAAAGCCGGCACCAGCATTCTCGTCCCCGTCAACGGTACCCAGGTGGCGCGTCGCGCCGCCGACCTGGCGCTGGCGCTGGCGCGTCCAAACCGGGCGCGGATCAAGGTTCTCTACGTCTCGCAAAAGGCAGCCAAGGGCCGCAGGTCGACATCGGTGTCACATAGCCGCGAAGAGGCCGTGCTGAAAGACATCGCCGATCTGGCGGGCCGCTACGGCCTGCATATCGACACAGCGTTCCATACCCGCGTCACACCCGACAAGGCGATCACCCGGGAGGCGGCCAAAGGAGCGGCGATCGTCGTGATGGGCGTCACCCAACGTCCGGGTGAGGACCTGTTCTTCGGTGAAACCGCCGGCGCTGTTTTAGCCGCCTGCAACTGCCCGGTCGTGCTTCTGGCCAGCGCGCGGCCCAAGCACGACACCGCCGGCGCTGAGCTGGCAGCGTGATTTTCATGGCGCCCGTCGGCAGGAATGTCGATCGAGCCTCTGAAAGCGCTGATCAGCCAAACGTAAAAGAACTCGAACGGAACGGTTCGGTTCTGGTGCCAGAGCATACAGGAAAGGGTGAACGCCGGCTCAAAGAATGTTCGCGCGGCAAATTACCACTGACCGCGTAACTAATTGAAAATAAAACAGAAGATTGTGGCAGAAGGGGACCTTATGCCGGATTTCAAGCGGCCAATTTGGCGCACCGGCACAAAATTTTTGTGATTGGAAACGACAGACTTGCCGACCCATCTCGGGGTGGTCCGAGCGACGCGAATTCCTCCCGAGGCACGCCACTTGACGGACAGACCAGAGAACTACCGGAGTACCCGAAATGACCAAGCTCGCTCTTACCGCCGCCGCCATCCTCGTTGCCACCGGCACTGCTTTTGCCGGCAGCGACCATTATGGCTCGGACAACGTCAACCAGCCGGCCGCTGCTGCTGCCAACGTCGACAACACCTTCACCGGTTCGATCCGCAAGCCAGTTACTTCCGAGCATACCGGTGCCAAGATAACCCCCGAGTCGGTGGCGCCTGAATCCGGCCAAGGCATCTGGGGCCGCTGATTATAACGGCCTGCAACACAAAGAGCGGCGGGCTTGGCCCGCTACTCTTGCTTTCGCGTATCAACGGGCGTGTGCGCCGAATAGCATCCTGCGCCAATCGAATACTTTGATTTGCAGGTTTCATCTGTAGCCACAATCTCGGTTGCTGAAATCGTCCAGCAACGTGCACATCGGAAAAAGCCGGGTGCGTATTCGTCCCGCGGACAGCGCTCTCATCTCGAATGCGTCGAAAGCAACGACAACTCACGAATGACCAGTACACTGGAGTACCTGAAATGACCAAGATTGCTCTTACCGTCGCCACCATCGTCCTCGTCGCCACGGGCAGCGCCTTTGCAGGCAGTGATCACTATGGCTCGGACAGCGTCAACCAGCCGGCCGCGCCTGTTGGCAACGCGCCTGTCGGCAGCATCGACAACGGGTTTACTGGTTCCATCCGCAAGCCGCTGACGGCCGAGCACAACGCCGTCGACACCGAGGCGACGACCCGGTTCGGCGCGGATCAACCCGTAGTGCCCCAATCTGGCCGGGGCAACTGGGGCCGATAGATCCTCAAACCCAGGAGCACGAAGAGGGGCGGGCTTGGCCCGCCGCTTTTGTTTGCGCGAAGCCGGGTTTGGTCGAAAGGTCGGCGATCCCCCGGCCTGTCAGGCAGTCGCTAGCGAAGATCCTTCGGCCAAATGCAGTGCGTCAGTCGGGCGCTGCCGAAGGTGAGACCGGTCCAATCGCCGTCGACGTCGAACCGAGCCAGGCCCGCGGTGGGGTATTTTTCCGCCAGCTTCTTCAGCGCCGCTTGGTCCGATCCAGCCCCGGCAACCCCGCGCGCGAACTCCTCCAGCCCGGGATTGTGACCAAGCACCAGCAGCGTTCCAGTCCCCGCCTTTACTTGCCGCACCTTGGCGAGGATGTCCGCCGCCGCTGCCTCGTAGAGCGCCTGGGAAAATTTGGCCTGCACCTTAGCCGGCAATTCCGCCGAGACCAGCCGCCACGTGTCGCGGGTGCGCAGCGCCGGCGACACCAGCGCCAGCTCCGGCAGCCAGCCGCGCCGGGCCAGTTCGCGCCCGACCAGTGGTGCTGCCTTCAGCCCGCGCGCGGACAGCGGCCGGTCGAAGTCGATGAGGTTGGGATCGTCCCAACTCGACTTGGCGTGACGCAGGAGCAGCAGTTGCTTCATGGATTCAACTCAAGTCCAAGGGATGTCGGGCTGAAAGTCTTTCCCATAGCCGCCGCCATGTTTTGTGCCCATGGCGGTATCAAAACTCGCCCAAAGCGCACCAAAGATGAACAGGCCTACATGCCGTTCATCTTTATCCCATCTGACCAAAATGTCTGCTTCAGTGATGGCCCAATCGCCCGATCGAACGTGAATTGCACCGACGACGGGACCTACTCCTCCGTCCTCGATCCGACAGAGATAAAAATATGCCGTGGCACTTTTCGGATCGTCCGCCGCGTCGTACTCGAAGACGCCGGCCAGATCACGCTTTGTCCGGATCGCGCTGTCGAAAACGTCCATTTGCTTGTCCGCAATCTATCAAAACAGTGCCGAAGCGTCGCGGGCGCCGTGTACGGCGCGGACGATCTCGACGCGCTGTTCGGCCAGGCGATAAAGCACGAGATAGTTGCCGATCGTCAACGCCCGCACCTCGGCAGCGATGTCGGGCCTCTTGGGACCGGATCCCGGGAATGTGCCCAATTGCACGATGCGCACGGCAATAGCATCCAAAAAGCGGTCCGCGGCAAGCGGGTTGTCCCTTGCAATGCCAAACCAAATATCGATCAGGTCGTCTTCTGCCGCCGGGCTGCGGACAATGCGGATGTCAGCCATTCCGCCGGTTTTTGCTGGTGTTGCCCAACCGGCTGCGGGCTTTCTGTTTTATGTCCTCGATGTCGAACGGCGCAAACGGACCGCTCTCCAGCCCTTCCGTCCAGGCTTTCCGCAACCGCTCCGCTTCGGCCTCGCGCAAGGGCTGGCGAAGCCGCCATTCGCGCAGTGCCTCGCGGATCACTTCACTTGCCGAACCGTACTGCCCGCTGGCCACCGCGCCTTTGACCATGTCCAGCAGTTCCGGGGAAAGCGCTACGCTGACTTTTTCGACTGTCGCCATCAAGCCGTCTCCTCACGAAAACGGTAGCAAAATTTGCTACCAAATTCAAGAACTGACCCTCACGGCGTGATCCGCGCCAGGTGCTCGAGATCGGTCTCTTCGCGCAGCGGGTCGGGCGCGATCACCACCGACGTGGCGTTGTCGGCATCGTCGGCGAAGCGCGAAAACACCGTGCGGCCGCCTTCCATCCGCGCCTTGCCTTCGGCGACAAGGCCCAACGCCAGCGGATAAAGTTGGTGCTCGGCCTTGAGCACGCGCGCGGCCAGCGTGTCCTCATTGTCGCCGACCATCACCGGCACGGCGGCCTGGGCGATGATCGGCCCGTCATCCATGTCGAGCGTGACGAAATGCACCGTGCAGCCATGGATGCGCATGCCTGCGCGGAGGGCCCGCGCATGCGTATCCAGCCCCTTGAAGGCAGGCAGCAGGGCAGGGTGGATATTGATCATGCGGCCCTGCCACTTCTCCACGAAGCGCGCGCCGAGGATGCGCATGTAGCCGGCCAGCGCGACGATCTCGGCGCCGAACGACAAGAGGGCCGCATCGATCGCCTCGTCATGCGCTTGCTTGCTGGCATGGTCGGAGCGCGAAATCACTCTGGTGGCGATGCCGCGCGCCGCGACGATGCCAAGGCCGGCGGCATTGGCGCGGTCGGAGATGACGCCGACGATCTCGGCCGGATAGGCCGGGTTGCTCGCCGCCGCAACCAGCGCCGTCATGTTGGAGCCGCGCCCCGAGATCAGTACGACCGTCCGTTTCCTCATAGGCCAATCGAGCCCCGATAGATGACGCCGGCATCGCGGCGCGGCACGATCTGGCCGATCGGCGTCACCGTCTCGCCGGCCTCCTGCAGAACGGCAGCGACCTGCGCCGCCTGGCCGGAGGCGACGACCAGGATCATGCCGATGCCGCAATTGAAGGTCCGCATCATCTCTTCCGGCGCGACGCCGCCGGTCTTGGCCAGCCATGAGAACACCGGCGGCACCTCGATGGCGCCGAGATCGAGCTCGGCCGAAAAATCCTTGGGCAGAACGCGCGGGATGTTTTCGGGAAAGCCGCCGCCGGTGATATGGGCCAGCGCCTTGATGCCGTGGGTGTTGCGGATCGCCTTGAGGATCGACTTGACGTAGATGCGGGTAGGTTCGAGCAGCGCCTCGGCCAGCGTCGCCTCGTCATTGAACGGCGCCGGATCGCCCCAGCCAAGGCCGCTTACGGCGACGATGCGACGGACCAGCGAAAAGCCGTTCGAATGCAGGCCCGACGAGGCAAGGCCGAGCAGCACGTCGCCCTCGACGATGTCGTCGGTCGGCAGCAACTGGCCGCGTTCGGCGGCACCGACGGCAAAGCCGGCAAGGTCATAATCCTTGTCGTGATACATGCCGGGCATCTCCGCCGTCTCGCCGCCGATCAGCGCGCAACCGGCCTGCCGGCAGCCGGCGGCAATGCCGCCGACAATCGAGGCACCCTGGTCGGGATCGAGCTTGCCGGTGGCGAAATAGTCGAGGAAGAACAGCGGCTCGGCGCCTTGCACGACGATGTCGTTGACGCACATGGCGACGAGGTCGATGCCGATCGTATCGTGCTTGCCGGCATCGATGGCGATCTTCAGCTTGGTGCCGACGCCGTCGTTGGCGGCCACCAGCACGGGATCGGTGAAGCCGGCGGCCTTGAGGTCGAACAAACCGCCGAAGCCGCCGATCTCGCCATCGGCGCCCGGCCGGCGGGTGGCGCGCACCAGCGGCTTGATCTTCTCGACCATGAGATTGCCGGCGTCGATGTCGACGCCCGCTTCGGCATAGGTGAGCCCGTTCTTGCGCTTGCTCATTTCCGGCGCCTGCTCATCTGTTGCGCTTGCCTGTCGCTGGTTTCATTCGCGTGCGGGCTCTTCGCATGAACGGTTTTGCCCCGCAAGGCAAGCGCGCGATGAGGGTGTTTTCAGTTGGATGCCGGGGGAACCGGGCGCGATACACTCCAACAATAAAAAGAAATCCCTGCCAGAATTGCGGCGAGGCCTCCGACGGTGGCAAGAGACCTGATCTCACCGTCGAAGGGCAGGGTCCCATACGAGAAGCCGGCGGCGATCAACGCCGCCGCGGCAGCCCACAGACCTGGATTTGCAACGACTGATCTTGAGAAAACGAACGCGACGACAGCGGCGGTCAGCCAGAGGGGCCAAGAGACGACCACGCCCACGGCCAGCTCAAGAGCGAAGGCCCACAGGAGATCTTGCGTCGCCACCTTGCGGTGCGGGGCTCCCAAAAATGCGAAGACCAAAAGACTTTCTGTCAGTCCGGCCAGATAACAAAGCGTTACTCGCCAAGCGATTGTGATTCTCTGCGCCATCGTCATTCAGCAGTGGGGAAATAGGCTGTCGCTTCACGGGCTCTTCGCATGGGCAACAGCGTCTTGCAAGGACGGCAGCGGAATACCGGGCACTTACGTCTCTTCCAGGAAAGGCACCGCCGTTTCGTCCGTCCAGAGGCGACCGCCCTTGGGGAGGGTCTGCTGCTGTCCCATAAATCGTTCATCGTGCCCGCGTCCTCCCGGTGACTGGAAGAAGGCATATTGAACATGTCTTGGGTTCCAACGCGCCCCGGCTGGATGTCCCTCATGAACGTGCCGCCAGATCGAACCCCAACTGGGTTCCCAGATATCAATGAACTTGAGAAATAGGCCGAGCAAAACCTTTGTATTCACCGGTTCGGCTCCAGCTATGTAGCTAAACTCCAGCGAAGCATTGTTCTGGCTGTCTTCCGACAGATATTTGGACCAGGAACTGCAATGGACTGATGTGGACGCCTCTGTATTTGCCTGGCGCTGGTTCCACAGCGACACATTGTATCCCAGTTCAGGAACGGGCTGTCTCCGAGGCATGTCCGTCTTGTTCCGGCCCTTTAACAGCCAGCGATGGAGAACCTCGCACGACGAGGTGTTGACCGGCTTGGAGGCGATTGCTTTTTTGAGCGATCTGCCGCGCGGGCCCACCTCGCGAACCTGTCGTCGGCTTCGTCCAAGGCCCGGAAATGCGCCTGCAGCTGCGGGACCAGCTCTTCGGCGTCCTTTCTCCTCGCCCCCAGTAGACATAGATGTTGATCGACATGGCGTCCCCTCGAATACGGGAGACGTACCAGCTTTCTTGACTGGCGTCGCCAAAGGAGAGCGCGCGCGCTTCGGGCTCGCTTCCATTTGGTTAGTTCAATGCTGGCTAATCTTCACGCCCCCTCTGCGTTGATCGCAAATTGCGCGGCGAAAGCCCGGATATAAGCCGGCCGTGCTTCCCCGCGCGCTACATAGGCAGCCAAGTTTTGATATTCGTCCAAAATGCCTGACATTCTCAGTCGCAGCAGCACTGACACCATCAATAAATCGCCTGCGCTGAACGTATCATCGAGCCAGTCGGCGACGCCCAAGTGGGCCGAGAGTTTGTCCAGCCGAGCGCGAACACGGTCCTTTACCAACGGCAAGCGCTCCTCGCTCCAAGGCTTGTCACGTTCGAATATTCTTGCCGTCGTTAATTCGAGGATCGGTGGTTCGACGGTGTTAAGTGCGGCAAACATCCACGTGATCGCACGCGCGCGGGCATTGCGATCCTTCGGCAGCAATCCCGCATGCTGCTCAGCAAGATGAAAGACGATCGAGCCGGTCTCGAACAGCGAGAGAGAACCTTCCTCATAGGTGGGGATCTGGCCGAAGGGATGGATCGCCAGATGTTCAGGCGCCTTCATCTCTGCGAAGGAAACAAGACGAACCTCATACGGCTGCCCCACTTCTTCGAGCGCCCAGCGAACGCGCGTATCACGCGCCAGTCCCTTGCCGCCATCGGGCGATCGTTCAAATGCTGTGATAGTGATTGTCATCGCGTCCGTTTCCTTGCCTGGGCAAATTTCCTTGGCTTCCTATCGTGAGACGAATGAGCCTCCCCGAAATCGACATCTGTCTTGACCTATTTCATTGCTGGCGCCCTCGTGGGGAGATTGGCAGCTTCTGTGTCGCTTCTCACTTGCCGTAACCCTCCATCTCCATCATGTATCGGCAAACAAGAGCGACGGGATATGCGTTTGACCATCCCCAACATGATCACGATCATGCGCTTCGTGCTGGTGCCGGCGGTGGTGCTGGCCATGCTGCAGGACCGCTGGGACTGGGCCTTTGCGGGCTTCCTCATTGCCGGCATTTCCGACGGCGTCGACGGCTTCATCGCCCGCCATTTCAATCAGTTTTCCAGGCTCGGCGCCTATCTCGATCCGATGGCCGACAAGCTGCTGCTGGTCTCGGTTTTCGTGGTCCTGGGCTTCAGCGGCGAACTGCCGCTGTGGCTGGTCGTTACCATGGTGTCGCGCGACGCACTGATCGTCTGCGCCGTGCTTTTATCCACCGTCATGGCGCATCCGGTCGAGATGAAGCCGCTCCTGGTGTCGAAGGCCAACACCGCGATCCAGATCGTGCTGGCGGCAGTGGTGTTGGGCGAACTCGCCTTCGACATCCGTCTCGATCCGCTGAGGCCGGCCCTCATATTGCTGTCCGGGGTCTTGACCGTGGCTTCGGCCGCGGCCTATCTCGTGGCTTGGCTGAGGCATATGAGCGGCTATGGCGAAGGCTCCACACCCGGCACCTGACGAACGGTCCATCGACGCTGAAGCTGAGGCTGCGGCAGCGGAAGCTGCGGCATCGGCGTCGTTTCGCCGCCAGATCCGCTTCTGGCTGGTCAGCGCCATCATCCTCGCCGTCTTCCTCTATGTCTTCAGCGGCATCCTTCTGCCGTTCGTCGCCGGCATGGTGCTCGCCTATTTCCTCGACCCTGTCGCCGACCGGCTGGAGCGGCTTGGCCTGTCCAGGCTGATGGCGACGGTGGTCATCCTCATCGCCTTTATCGTCGTCCTGGTACTGGCCTTCGTCATCCTGGTTCCGGTGCTCGCCTCGCAGATGGCTGATTTCGCCAGCAAGCTGCCGGACTATCTGACCCGGCTGCAGGGCCTGATCACCAGCTTCGACCCGAAATGGCTGGAAGAGAAATTCGGCGTCGACGCCAACGGCCTGCGCGAAGGCCTGAACTCGCTGCTGACCTCCGGCTTCGGCCTCCTGACCACCGTGTTCACCTCGATCTGGAGCTCCGGCGTGGCGCTGGTCTCGGTGGTCAGCCTGTTCGTCGTGACGCCGGTCGTCGCCTTCTACATGCTGCTCGACTGGGATCGCATGGTGACAATCGTCGACAGCTGGGTGCCGCGCGACTATGTCAAGACCGTCAGGACGATCGCCAGGGACATCAACACGGCGACCGCCGGCTTCGTGCGCGGCCAGGGCACGCTGTGCCTGGTGCTGGGCGCCATGTATGCCACCGGCCTGACACTGACGGGCCTGAATTTCGGCATCCTCATCGGTCTGTTCGCCGGACTGATCTCCTTCATCCCCTATGTCGGCTCGCTGACCGGCCTGGTGCTGGCCGTCGGCGTCGCCTTCGTCCAGTTCTGGCCGGACTGGACCATGATCGCAGCGGTGGCCGGTGTGTTCTTCGTCGGCCAGTTCATCGAGGGCAACATCCTGCAGCCAAGGCTGGTCGGCAAAAGCGTTGGCCTGCATCCGGTATGGCTGATGTTTGCGCTGTTTGCCTTCGGCGCGCTGTTCGGCTTCGTCGGCCTGCTGATCGCCGTTCCGGCTTCCGCCGCCGTTGCCGTTCTGGTGCGCTTCGCCATCGCCCGCTATCTCGAATCGCCGCTCTACAAGGGCCACGCCGACGAGCCGGTGCCGCCGCTGCAGGTGCGCCGCCGCGGGGGCGCGCGCGGTTGAGCCAGATGCCGGACAAGATCGATCCGCCGCGTCAATTGCCGCTCGATCTAGGCCACGGCACCGGCTATTCGCGCGACGAGCTCGTCGTCTCCAGCACCAACAGCCAGGCGGCGGCGCTTGTCGACCGCTGGCCGGACTGGCCGTCGCCGGTCGTTGTGCTGGCCGGGCCGGCCGGCTCGGGGAAAACCCATCTGGCCTCGATCTGGCGGACCCGCGCCGACGCGGTGAAAGTGGAGGCCGGCCGCATCGGCGACTGCATCGAAAATCTCGGCGCGCATCCGGCCCTGATCGACGATGTCGATGCCGGCCCGATCGATGAGCACGGCCTCTTCCACCTGATCAACGCGGTGCGCGGCGCCGGCTCGAGCTTGCTGTTGACGGCGCGGCGCTTCCCGTCCGCCTGGGGCGTCAGGCTGCCCGACCTGGCGTCGCGGCTGAAGGCGGCGGCGACCGTCGAGATCCACGAACCCGACGATCTTCTGCTGGCCGGCGTCATCACAAAGCTGTTCGCCGACCGCCAGGTCGAGGTCGAGCCGCATGTCGTGCAATATCTAGTGCGCCGCATCGAGCGCTCGCTGGCCACTGCCATGCGGGTGGTCGAACGGCTCGACCGCACCGCGCTCGAGCGCAAGACGCCGATCACCCGCGCGCTCGCCGCCGAGACCGTCAGCGCCATGGATGAAGGGCAGGGCGAGTTCGAGATTTGACGATTCCAGTTCCGCCACTGTCCCATTTCGGGAACAAAAGCTGGCATCTGTCTTGCAGCAACGAGCTTGCCGGCTAATCCCGGTCCTGATTGCGTATCAAATCAGGTAGTAGGCTCGCCGGGAGATGGGTGGTTGGGGTTCTCGCCCGGCGAGCTTGCCTTTGGCAGCATCGAATCGATAGCGCCATTGCGCGGCTGGCCTCAGCTCTCTCCGCCTGCAATTACCGCTCGTTCCGTGCCAAAGCGCTTGCGATAGTCGCCGGGCACCAGGCCGGTTATCCTGGCGAATACCTTGCGGAACGAGCCGGGATCGTCATAGCCGACCTCCCAGGCGATCTGGTCGATCGACCGCATCGTGGTTTCCAGCATCTCGCGCGCCTTGCCGACGCGCAGGTGCTGGCAATATTCGGTCGGCTTGAGGCCGGTGGCGCTGCGGAACCTGCGCAGGAAAGTCCGCTCCTCCAGTCCGGCATGCCCGGCCATGGCCCCGAGCGTCACGTCGCGGGCGCCGTTCGCCTGCAGCCAATGCTGCACCTTGAGGATCGCTTCGTCGCCGTGGGTCAGCCGCGGCGCGAACGGGCTGTAAAAGCGTTGCTCGCGGCCCGGCGGGTCGACCAGCATGAAACGCGCCGTGTCCATCATGACGGTCGGCCCGAGCACCCTGTCCACCAGCTTGAGGCCGAGATCGGTCCAGGCCATGTAGCCGCCCGCGGTGATGATGTCGCCATCGTCGATGACCAGCCTGTCGGCATCGAGCAGAATGTCTGGAAAGCGTAGCGCCAGCGCGTCGCGATAAGCCCAATGCGTGGTCGCAGCACGACCCGACAGCAGGCCGGTCTCGGCAAGCACGAAGGCGCCGGCGCAGACCGAGCCGAGGGTCGCGCCTGCCGCATGACGGCCCCTGAGCCAGCCGGCATAGGGCGCGGCTGCTTCCCGAGCGATCGGATCTCCCAAGGTTGGCGGGATGATAGCCATGGCTGGTTCATTGTCGGCGCCGGGGTCGCTGTCGAAAGTGCAGACTACGGTCTGGCCCGCGTCCTCCAATTGCCAATGGCTGACGCGAAGCCTCAAAGCGTCCGGCGACCGATCGGCCGCCAGCCGGTTGGCCAGCAGAAAGAGATCGGTCAGGCCGAGCACGGCCGCTTCCTGCACGCCGGGATACAAGACAAGGCCGATTTCGATCAGATCAAGCGCAGCCGCCATTTGTCAGTTTTGCCACGTTGAATGTCCGTTTTGCCAATGCTCACCCTGGCCGCACTGTTATAATTTGTCCAGCAGAAGGGGGCTAAAAGCTTCCCTGTTACCCCCAACTTTTCCATTAAGGAGTAGGACGATGAGCACATTCACCACCCATGACGGCACCGAGATTTTCTACAAGGATTGGGGCAAGGGCCAGCCGATCGTGTTCCATCACGGCTGGCCGCTGAGCTCAGACGACTGGGACAACCAGATGCTGTTCTTCCTCGAAAAGGGCTACCGCGTCATCGCCCATGACCGCCGCGGCCACGGCCGCTCGTCGCAGACCGCGACCGGCAACGACATGGACACCTACGCTGCCGACGTCGCGGCGCTGGCGGCGCATCTCGATCTCAGGGATGCGATCCACATCGGCCACTCGACCGGCGGCGGCGAGGTGGCGCGTTACGTCGCGCTTTATGGCAGCGGAGGCCGTGTTGCCAAGGCGGTGCTGATCGGCGCGGTGCCGCCGATCATGGTCAAGACCGATAGCAATCCGGGCGGCCTGCCGATCGAGGTCTTCGACGGCTTTCGCGCCGCTCTGGCCGCTAACCGCGCCCAGTTCTACAGGGATGTGCCGGCCGGCCCGTTTTACGGTTTCAACCGCGAGGGCGCCAAGGTTTCGCCAGGGGCTATCGACAATTGGTGGCGCCAAGGCATGATGGGTGGGGCCAAGGCCCATTACGACTGCATCAAGGCCTTTTCCGAGACCGACTTCACCGACGACCTCAAGCAGATCGACGTGCCCGTCCTGATCATGCACGGCGACGACGACCAGATCGTGCCTATCGCCGACTCCGCGCTGCTTGCGGCCAAGCTGGTGAAGCGCGGCACGCTCAAGGTCTACAAGGGCCTGCCGCACGGCATGTGCACCACCCATCCGGAGATCATCAATCCGGATCTGCTGGCCTTCATCCAGGGCTGACGGCTTGCATATCGGACGGGCAGCGCGGGCTCGTGCTGTCCGTCCGTCGCTTAAGCATGACCGGCGACGGCAGACACGCTCGAGCGTGATCCGCTTGCGCTGCCGACGAGATTTGCTTGATGAATGGTCGGAGTGGAGAGATTCGAACTCCCGACCCTCTGGTCCCAAACCAGATGCGCTACCAGGCTGCGCTACACTCCGAACGGTCTGTTGCCTAGTGATTTCAGCCCGCCAAAGCAAGCGTAAAAAGCCCTCGGCCTTGCTGCCGGCGGCATTGCGCAGTAATGACGGGCTAGTGCATGGCCAGAGAACAGTAATGTGGTCTCGGGGTCGTGTGCTTGCAACCAGCAATGAGGTGGTCATGTCAGCCCGCATTTTCAGCCCAGCCAAAACCGCGATGCAGTCCGGCAAGGCCAAGACCGGCTATTGGGTGCTGGAATTCGATCCGGAGCAGCGCAAGAAGATCGATCCGCTGATGGGCTACACCACGTCCGGCGACATGCGAAGCCAGATCAGGCTGACTTTCGACACAAGAGAAGAGGCGGTCGCCTATGCCGAGAAGGAAGGGCTGGCTTTTCGCGTCGAGGAGCCGAAGGAAATCAAGCGCCGCCAGATTTCCTATGCGGAGAATTTCCGCTATGACCGCAGGACGCCCTGGACGCATTGATCCCATGCCGGCCCTGCCGGCGCCCAACAAATCAGCCGGTCATGCGGCCGGCCAGCGGTCCCGTAGCTCAGCTGGATAGAGCACCGGCCTTCTAAGCCGATGGTCACAGGTTCGAATCCTGTCGGGATCGCCAATATCTTCAGGTCCATTCCGGACAGGTTCACTCGTCAGTCGCACAGGATTTTCCAACACATGACAGCGATGGGCGCGGCGGCATTGCTGATCCTGGTCCTGACCTATGCCGGCGTCGCAATCGGCAGGATACCCGGACTGCGCCTCGACCGGGCAGGCATCGCGCTGCTCGGCGGTGCGGCGATGATCGCCATCGGCGCGCTCGACATGGAAGACGCCTACCGCGCCATCAGCTTCGACACCATCACGCTTCTGCTCGGCATGATGATCGTCGTGGCGCATCTGAAAGTGTCGGGCGCCTTTCGCGCGCTCGGTGGGTTCGCCATCGAGCACGCCCATGCGCCATTCATGCTGCTGGTGATGGTGACGCTGTTGACCGGCGTCCTCTCGGCGTTCCTGGTCAACGACGCCATCTGCCTGGTCATGGCGCCGATCGTCGTCCATGTCACCCGCGTCATCAACCGCAATCCGGTTCCCTATTTGATCGCCACCGCCACGGCGTCCAATTGCGGCAGCGTCGCCACCATCACCGGCAATCCGCAGAACATGGTCATCGGCGCGCTGTCGGGGATTTCCTACCCGGCCTTCTCGGCGGCGCTGGCGCCGGTCGCGGCGTTCGGCCTCGTCGCCGTCATCGTCATCATCCGCATCGTCTACCGCGCCGAATTTTCGCGCAAGGCCGAGCTCAGCCCCGAAGTCTATCGCGGCCGCATGCTGCCGGGGCAGGTGGTGAAGGCGGTGGTCGTCTGTGTCGGTTTGGCGATCGCCTTCTTCGCCGGCGTTCCAGTCGCCAAGGCAGCGCTGATCGGCGGCGCCATTCTTCTTTTGACCCGCGCCATCAAACCTGAGCGCATCTATCGCGAGATCGATGGGCCGCTGCTGTTCATGTTCGCCGGGCTGTTCATCGTCGTCGCCGGGGCGGAGAAGACGCTGCTGACGCCCGACATCGTCGCCTCGGCAAAGGACCTCGGGCTGAATGATGTGTGGCGGCTGTCCGGCTTCACCGCGGTGCTGTCCAACATCATGAGCAATGTCCCGGCCGTGCTGGCGCTGAAGCCGTTCGTGCCCGGACTGGAAAACCCCGAGCGGGCCTGGCTGGTCGTCGCCATGAGCTCGACGCTGGCCGGCAATTTCACGCTGCTCGGCTCGGTCGCCAATCTGATCGTTGCCGAGCACGCGCGAATCTCCGGCAAACCGCTGGGCTTCATCGCCTTCTTCAAGGTCGGCCTGCCGTTGACGCTGGTCACGCTGCTTGTAGGGACGGCATGGCTGGCAGCCTAAAAGCGCGTCGCATTCGACCGGCCTCGTGCGGCGCGCTTCAGGCTCTTTTTTTATGCATGTCGTTATCGCAAAACCGCTGCACGCTTTTGCGCGACATGCATCAGCCAGTCAGGGCGATGTCACCGTCAGATGGCCTCTCATGTTGGGATGGAAGCGGCAGAAATAATCGACCGATTCCGCCTTCTTCACCGTCAGGCTCGCCGCCTTCTTCGGCGGGATCATCACTTCCCAGGCGCCGTTGACGGTTGCCGTGTGGGCGAACACGTCCTTGTTCACCCACCTGATCGTGTCGCCGACCTTCGCCTCGATCTTTGCCGGCGAAAACACAAGCTTCTCGATCGTCACCTCGATGGTTTCGGCCTTGGCCGGCGCGGCACCCACGGCCAATGCCAGCGCAACCCACAGATGCCGCCTCGACGCCATTGGCTCGATCCTCACTTCAGCATGCCGGCGACGTGTTCGGCGTGCTGTTCGTGGCCCTGGAATATTTTCAGGCCGGTTTCCAGCAGGCTCTTCAGCTCGGCATTGCTGGCGGACGGGATCAGCAGAGTTTCGAGCGCGCCATTGACCTGCTTGTGGTAGGCCACCTCGTTGGCGACATAGGCCTTGTCGAACGCCGCGCCCTTGAGCTTGGCAAGCTTGGCACGTTCCTCGGCCGCCGCCTTGGTCAGCGCCTTGCTGGTCGGATTGTCCTCAGGCGTGACCTTGAGCTTCTTGACCAGGTCGAGAGCCTGTTTGTTGACCGCCTCGTGATCTCGCACCATGTCCTTGGCGAAATCCACGACCTCCTTGTTCTTCGATTTCTTCAGCGCCTGCTTGGCCGCCTCGACGTCAAGCACGCCTGCTGTGTAGGCGATATGTGCGATCTGCGGATCGGTCGGTTTGTCGGCAGCTTGCGACAAGGGCGCTGCGCTAAGCAGGAACAATGCGGCCAGTGCCGTGGTCGATCGAATAAACATGATGCTCTCCTTCGCCCCGACGCGGAACTGCATCGGGCTTCGTTTTCAGTGATGCTCATTGGATGCAGGTCGCCGCCAAACGTTCCCGCGAAAATCGGCGCGGCCTATCCGGAAAGACCGAGCCGCCGCATCACGGCATTGGTCAGCCGTTCGCAGCGCCGGCCCGCGAAGGGAAAGGCGTCGAGCAGCACCGGGCCGATCTGGTCGTCCAGCGCCTTGCGCACCAGCGCGCGGGCGCGGTGCAGCCGGGTCTTGATGGTTTCTGGTCGCACGCCAAGCAGTTCGGCGGTTTCTTCGATGCTCAATCCCTCGATGACGCGCGCCACGAACACCATCCGGTAGACATCGGGAAGACTGTCGGTTGCCCGTTCGACAAGCTCAAGGATCTGCCGTTGCGCCATCGTCCGCTCCGGATCGTCGCTCGGGTTGAGGGGAAACCGGATGATTTCGGCTTGCGGGTTTTCAGGCATCGCTACCATTCGCCGCCTTTTGCGCAAACGGCCGAGCGCTTCGTTGATGACGATACGCGATAGCCACGTGGCGAGCGAGGCATCGCCGCGAAAGGACTCGAGATGGGCAAAGGCACTGACATAGGCCTCCTGGACGATGTCCTCGGCCTCGCTGTCGTTACGCACGACGCCTCGGGCGATGCGGTAGAGCCTTTGGTTGTGCGTCTTGATGATGGTGCGGAATGCATCGCTATCACGTGCCAGCGCGCGGCCGACAAGCTGCATGTCGCCGGAAGCGGCGGGCGTTGCCGTCAACGCAGCAGGCATGGCCGATCTCCTGATAGGCTTCTCATCGGACATTGGATGAATCGGCCGACAAAAGGTTCCCGACCGATCCGCCGGCCGGCCTCGATCCGTTTCAAGCGCCGGCAGAGGCTATTCTAACGCCTCCACCACACCGGCGTCTCTATTTTGTAGACGCCGTGTCATCGGCTGATCGGTCGCCATGACATCACTCAGGATCGCAATTTTTCCAAGCTGTTACGCCGATTTCCTGACTCAGCCTGGAAAGGTGCTTGGCTCAGGCCTGTGCGGCCGCCGCGAGCCCGCGCGCCAGGTCGGCCTTCAAATCCTCGACATCCTCGAGCCCGATCTGCAAGCGCACCAGCGGCCCGTCATACGGGCCCTTGGCGATTGTGCGGTCGCCAAGGAATACCGGCACGGCAAGGCTCTCATAGCCGCCCCAGGAATAGCCGAGGCCGAAAAACTTCAACGCGTCGAGGAAGGCGTGCTGCTGCTTCTGTCCGCCGCCCGCGAGAACGATCGAGAAGATGCCGCTCGATCCGCAAAAATCGCGCTTCCACATGGCGTGGTCGGGATGACTGGGCAGCCCGGGATGCAGCACCTGCGCTACGCCCGGCTGACCCTCGAGCCAGCCGGCGAGGGCAAGCGCGCTCTTTTGATGATGCTCCAGCCGCACACCCATCGTGCGCAGGCCGCGCAGCACCTGGTAGACGTCGTCAGGCCCGGCGCAGCAGCCCATCGTGTTGAACGTCTCGAAAAGCTGCTTCCAGCAGTCCGCATTGGCCGACACGGTGCCGAGCAGCACGTCGGAATGGCCGGCCGGGTATTTCGTCGCCGCGTGGATCGAGATGTCGACGCCATGGTCGAGCGGGCGAAAGTAGAGCGGCGTCGCCCAGGTGTTGTCCATCATGACGATGGCGCCGGCGGCATGCGCTGCCTTGGCGATGGCCGGTATGTCCTGCACCTCGAAGGTGTTGGAGGCCGGCGATTCGGTGAACACCACCTTGGTGTTGGGCTTGATCAGCGCCGCGATGCCGGCGCCGATGCGCGGTTCGTAATACTCGACCTCGATGCCCAGCCGCTTCAGCATCGTGTCGGCGAAATTGCGGGTCGGATGATAGACGGAATCGACGATCAGCAGATGATCGCCGGCCGACAGGAAGGCGAGCAGCGGCAGCACCACGGCCGCCAGGCCGGACGGCACCGCGACCGTGCCGGCGGAGCCTTCCAGCGCATCGATGGCGCTGGTCAGCGCATCGGTGGTCGGGGTGCCGCGCGTGCCGTAGGTGTATTTCTGGCTGCGCGCCGCCATTGTCGCCGCATTGGGATAGAGCACGGTCGAGGCATGCACCACCGGCGGATTGACGAAGCCGAAATAGTCATGCGGGTTGTTGCCGGAATGGGCGAGCCGTGTGTTGACGCCCATCTCGCTGTCGTCTTTTGCCATTGCTTTTCGTCCCATGGGTTGGTCGTTAGCCATAGTGCGGCGGCATTGGCCGTGCAACCGCACCGCACTCGCCAGGCCAAGGTCTTGAATATGCCAATTCAGCAACGAGCCGTGGACCTGCGGGAAGGCTGCCAAGTGCGCTTGGCAACTCACGGTCGGACTTTGCCGGCTTTATTGGCGCGCTGGCCGATTTGCGAGCGCGTTTGTCTGCAATTTCAGGCATTTCAGGCAGTTGGTTTTCAAAGTCTTTCGGATTTGGTCATTTCCCTTGACCTCACAGGAATAATCGCCTTCGATGTTGTTCGTGAATGGGAGGCAGCGCGTCGGTTACGATGCGGGATTCCGGTAATGGGCCGGGATACATAGCTGCGTTCACACGGGAAAAAGTCAGGTTCGCCTGGAAAAAACAGAAAAGGGTCTGTGGGTCATGAAACACATTGCAATCGGCGTTTTGGGCGCCGCCGCGTTTGGATTCGCGGCTTCGGCGGCTTCGGCGGCCACGCTCGACGATGTCAAAGCGAAGGGCTTCATCCAATGCGGCGTCTCGACCGGTCTGGCCGGCTTCTCGGCGCCGGACGACAAGGGTGAGTGGCAAGGCATCGACGCGGACTTCTGTCGCGCTGTGGCAGCCGCCGTGTTCGGCGATGGCACCAAGGTGAAGTTTACGCCGCTCAGCGCCAAGGAGCGGTTTACCGCTCTGCAGTCGGGCGAGATCGACATCCTGTCGCGCAATACCACCTGGACCATCAATCGCGACACCGCACTCGGCCTGAACTTCATCGGCACGACTTATTACGACGGCCAGGGCTTCATGATCAACGCCAAGAAGCTACCGGGCGTGAACTCGGCGCTGCAGCTTTCGGGCGCGGCGGTCTGCGTGCAGAGCGGCACCACGACCGAGCTCAACCTTGCCGACTATTTCAAGTCGAACAAGATGGAGTACAATCCTGTCGTCTTCGAAAAGCTGGAAGAGGTTAACGCCGCCTATGACGCCGGCCGCTGCGACGTATACACCACCGACCAGTCGGGCCTCTATGGCATCCGCCTGACGCTCGGTGCGCCGGCCGACCACGTCGTGTTGCCCGAGATCATCTCCAAGGAACCGCTTGGGCCGGCCGTACGCCAGGGCGACGACCAATGGTACCACATCGTCAAGTGGACCTATTTCGCGTTGCTCGACGCCGAGGAACTCGGCATCACCAAGGCCAATGTCGACGAGATGAAGAACTCGGACAGTCCAGAGATCAAGCGCGTGCTCGGCCAGGAAGCCGACACCAAGATCGGCACCGATCTCGGCGTCTCTAACGACTGGGTCGTCAACATCGTCAAGGCCGTCGGCAATTACGGCGAGATGTTCGAGCGTAATGTCGGCTCGGGCAGCCCGCTGAAGATCGCGCGCGGCATCAACGCGCTGTGGACCAAGGGTGGCCTGCAGTACGCTCCGCCGATCCGCTGATCGAAAATGGATCCGGAAGGCAGATCGTCTGCCTTCCGGTCTCTCTTTCCAGGGGACTGTCGAATGGCATCGCAGGAAGTTCTTCGCGAGGAGCCAAGCCGCGGTTCCTTCATCAATGATCCTCGTGTCCGCGGAATATTCTTTCAAGCGCTGGTCCTCGTCCTGCTGGTAGCGGGGGTCTGGTGGGTTACCCACAACGTCATCGTCAATCTGACGCGCTTGCACATCGCTTCCGGCTTTGGCTTCCTCAGGGGCCGCGCCGGCTTCGACATCAGCGAAAGCGCGATCGCATATTCGTCGGATTCGACCTATTTCCGAGCCATCCTGGTTGGCTTCATCAACACCGTGATCGTTGCCGTCGTCGGCATCATCACCGCCACCATTATCGGTTTCATCGTCGGCATCGGCCGGCTTTCGCGCAACTGGCTGATCAGGAAGATCTGCACGGTCTATGTCGAGGTCTTCCGCAACATCCCGCCGCTGCTGGTCATCTTCTTCTGGTATTCCGGCGTGCTCGCCGTGCTGCCGCCGCCGCGCGAGAGCATCAATTTGCCGTTCGGCTCCTTTCTCAACCAGCGCGGCTTCTATTTTCCGCGCGCTGTCTGGGGCGAGGGCTCCTGGCTGATCCTGGTCGCCCTGCTCCTCGCCCTTGCCATGGCCTGGTTCGTCGCCCGCAAGGCGCGGCAGCGGCAGATGGCGACGGGCCAGCCGTTCCCGGTGCTGTGGACATCCATAGCGTTGATCGTCGGCCTGCCGCTGCTGGCCTACGCGCTGAGCGGCTTTCCTCTGACCTTCGAATTCCCGAAACAATCGACTTTCAACCTGGTCGGTGGCTTTCAGGTAAGACCGGAGTTCCTGTCACTCTATCTGGCGTTGTCCTGCTATACGGCCGCCTTCATCGCCGAGATCGTGCGCGCCGGCATCAGGGGCGTCAGCACGGGCCAGACCGAGGCGGCCGCGGCACTCGGGCTGCGCTCGGGATCGATCCTCAGGCTTGTCGTCGTGCCGCAGGCGATGCGCATCGTTATTCCGCCGCTGACCAGCCAGTATCTGAACTTGACCAAGAACTCTTCACTCGCCATCGCCATCGGCTATCCGGACCTGACGGCGACTGCCGGCACTGTCTTGAACCAGACCGGGCAGGCGGTTGAAGGCGTGGTGATCATGATGGCTGTCTATCTCGCGCTCAGCCTGATCACGTCGGCGATCATGAACGTCGTCAATGCCAGGATGGCGCTGGTGGAGAGGTAAGGCCATGCAGGAACACGACATGTCCTGGGTGCGGACGGAGATGGCGCTGGCCCAACCGGCGCCGTCGAGCGAGCGTGGCCTCACCGCCTGGATCCGCAAGAACCTGATTGCCACCACGGGCGACACCATTCTCACCATCGTTGGCATCGCGCTGGTCGCTGTGATCCTGCCCCAAATCATCAATTGGGCCTTCATCAACGCCCAGTGGACCGGACCGGACCGCTCGGTCTGCGCCACCGTGGCGCAAGGCGGCATCCAGCCGGATGGCTGGACCGGTGCTTGCTGGGCATTCGTCAACGCCAAGTTCGGCCAGTTCATGTTCGGCACCTATCCTATCGAGGAGCGTTGGCGGCCGATCGTGGTGGCCATCCTGTTCGTGGCACTGCTGGTGCCGTTGCTCATTCCGCGCGTACCGCGCAAGGGGCTGAATGCCATTCTTCTCTTTTTTGTACTGCCGGTCGTCGCCTTCGTTCTGCTGGTCGGCGGCATGTTCGGCCTGCCGCATGTCGAGACGTCGCGTTGGGGTGGACTGCTGGTGACGCTCAGCCTGTCGTTCGTCGGCATTGCCGTGTCGCTGCCGATCGGCATCGTGCTGGCGCTCGGCCGGCGCTCGAACATGCCGATCGTCAAGCTGCTGTGCGTGATCTTCATCGAGACGGTACGCGGCATCCCGCTGATTACGGTGCTGTTCTTTGCCAGCGTGATGCTGCCGCTGTTCCTGCCGGCCGGCGTCAGCTTCGACAAGTTCCTGCGCGCGCTGATCGGCGTGTCGCTGTTTGCCGCCGCCTACATGGCCGAAGTGGTGCGCGGCGGCCTGCAGGCGATCCCCAAAGGCCAGTATGAGGGCGCCGATTCGCTCGGTCTCAGCTACTGGCAGAAGATGGGCCTGGTCGTCATGCCGCAGGCGCTGAAGCTGGTCATTCCCGGCATCGTCAACACCTTCATCGGCATGTTCAAGGACACCAGCCTGGTCATCGTCATCTCCATGTTCGACCTCCTCGGCATCGTCAAGCAGAACTTCTCCGACGCGAATTGGGCGACGCCACAGACGGCCAGATCCGGCCTGGTGTTCGCGGCGTTCATCTTCTGGCTGTTCTGCTTCGGCATGTCGCGCTATTCAATGTACACGGAACGCCGTCTCGACACCGGCCACAAACGCTAAAAAGGGGACCTTGTCATGGCCATAGAAAACGCCGTCAGCGCGGAAGAGATCAAGGTCAATGCCGCCAAGATGCACATTTCCACCACCGATGTCGCCATCGACATCATCGCCATGCACAAATGGTACGGCGAATTCCATGTGCTGAAGGACATCAATCTAAAGGTGATGCGCGGCGAGCGGATCGTCATCTGCGGCCCGTCGGGCTCCGGCAAATCGACGATGATCCGCTGCATCAACCGGCTGGAGGAACACCAGAAGGGCAAGATCATAGTCGACGGCAAGGAACTGACCAACGATCTGAAGAAGATCGACGAGGTGCGTCGCGAGGTCGGCATGGTGTTCCAGCACTTCAACCTGTTCCCGCATCTGACCATTCTGGAAAATTGCACGCTGGCGCCGATCTGGGTGCGCAAGATGCCGCGGAAACAGGCCGAGGAAATCGCCATGCATTTCCTCAAGCGCGTCAAGATCCCGGAACAGGCCAACAAATATCCCGGCCAGCTTTCCGGCGGGCAGCAACAGCGCGTGGCGATCGCCCGCTCGCTGTGCATGAACCCGCGCATCATGCTGTTCGATGAGCCGACCTCGGCTCTCGATCCGGAAATGATCAAGGAAGTGCTGGAGACGATGGTCGGGCTGGCCGAGGAAGGCATGACCATGCTCTGCGTCACCCACGAAATGGGCTTTGCGCGCAAAGTCGCCAATCGGGTGATCTTCATGGATCAGGGTCAGATCGTCGAGCAGAACACGCCGGCCGAGTTCTTCGACCACCCGCGCCATGAGCGCACGAAGCTGTTCCTGTCGCAGATCCTGCACTGATCCTGTACGCCGGTTCGGGACAAGACCGGCGGATCACGCCTCTCTGTCTTGCTGGCTTCGCGCGTATTCGGCGAGCGCTGACCGTGCGCTACGCGAGAAGATAGCAAGCGTGCTTCAGGCCGTTCGAGTGGTCACGTTGCAACCTGGTAACTAGCGCCGGCACGGATCATAAGCGCGCCGGCTGCGTTCATTGCCATTGGGAGTTGTATAACGAGCCGCGTGGGCGCGTGCGGCGGCAGGTCACGGGTTCATCCTGATGCTCATCCAACCGATCGATTATTTCCTCGTCGTCTGGTTCGCGCTGGCGCTGGCTTCGACGCTTTACGTCGGCTTCGACCAATATCGCAACAATCCCGAGCCGGTGGTGATGAAATGGGGCTTCATCCTGGTCACCCTCTATATGGGTCCGCTCGGCTTGCTGCTCTACGTGCTCGCCGACAAGGAGCCCCGGCCGGGCGATCATGAACTCTTCACCCGGCCGCTCTGGAAGCAGGGCGTCGGCTCCACCATCCACTGCGTCGCCGGCGATGCCACCGGCATCATTCTTGCCGCCGCCGTCACGGCGGCGCTCGGCCTGCCGATGTGGATCGACCTGATCGTCGAATATCTCGCCGGCTTTGCCTTCGGCCTGTTCATCTTCCAGTCGCTGTTCATGAAATCGATGATGGGCGGCACCTATTGGGAAAACGTACGCAAGAGCTTCCTGCCCGAGTTCATCTCCATGAACTTCATGATGGCCGGCATGGCGCCGGTCATGAGCTTCCTGATGATGGGCCGCGACATGCGCGCGATGGAACCGACGGAGCTGCTGTTCTGGGGCGTGATGTCGATCGGCGTCATCGCCGGTTTTGCGCTTGCCTATCCGGCCAATGTCTGGCTGGTCGCCCGGGGGCTGAAGCATGGGCTGATGACGCAGCGTGCGCAGGCAGCCGGCATCGATGTCCGGGAGCAGCCTGCCACGAGGCAACATGCGCAGATACAAATGCAGCAGGCCGACGCCAGCGGCCATCGCGGGCAGCACCACGATATGGTTTCCCACAAAGGCAAAGGCGGCGGCCATCACATGGAGACGGATGCCACGACGCCGCAGGTCGCTGCCCTGGGTGCCGTCTCCCTGCTGGCGCTCGCCATCGGCATGGTCGCGCCGGCGAACTGGCTGAACCTGACGCTGTCGGCACGCGACGTCGGCGGGGTGATCATGCCGCAAGGCATGATCATGGATCGCGACACGCCGGCCGATACGATGCGTGACATGGCCGCTACCGATCCACGCCTCGTGGCCGCCTCTTATGGCCTGACGGCAAAGGGCGACCAGGAACTGCCGTTTCGGATGGAGAACGGCATCAAGGTGTTCGAGCTCAGGCCTTCGGTGGTCCGCTGGCAGATCCTGCCGGCCGTTGCGGTCGACGCCTATGCCTATAACGGCCAGATTCCCGGTCCGCGAATTCACATTCGCCAGGGCGATCGGGTCAGGATCAACGTCACCAACGGCCTGCCTGAGGAAACGACGGTGCATTGGCATGGCTTGATCCTGCCGAACCAGATGGATGGGCCGGCCGAGATCACGCAGCCGCCGATCGAGCCCGGGCAATCCTATTCATACGAATTCACCGCGACCCAGCACGGAACCTATTTCTATCACCCCCATGCCAAGCCGGACCGGACCCAGGCGCTCGGCCTCTACGGTGCGCTGATCATCGATCCCGCCAATCCCGCCGACGAGGTCGCGGCCGACCATGATTACGTCATCGAGCTTCAGGAATGGCTGGTGCGGGAAGGGCTGACCTACCCGTCGATGCCGATGGATGGCGGCATGCCGAATTTCTTCACCATCAACGGCAAGGCCTATCCCTCGACCGAGACGATCCCGATGAAGGTCGGCGAGACGCTCAAGGTGCGGTTCATCGGCACCAACAACGGCTTCATCCATCCGATGCATATCCATGGCGGACCGTTCGAGGTCGTTGCCCGCGACGGCGAGACGGTCCCCGCTTCGGGTCGTTTCCTTGCCGATACGATCAACGTCGGGCCGGGTCAGCGCTACGACGTAATCTGGAAGGCGCAGCGTCCGGGCAAATGGCTGATCCATTGCCACATCCCGCATCACACCACGAACAACAATGTCGAGGAAAAGGGCGGCGGCGGGCTGATGGTCGTGATCGATGTGACATGACCGGCGTCGCCTAGGCTCGTTCCAGCCGGTGCACCGGGCCGGACGCCATGCAGTGGCTGGGGCCAAATTTTCTCTCAAGCTGAGGTGATCTGCCAGACAGCGACGCCGGCAAGGGCGAGACCGGCGCCGCCCTCGATGGCCCGGGAGATGGTTTCGAACAGGCGTGGCTGGCGCGCGAAAAACTGTACAAGCCGTTCCCGAAACAGGATCGACAACACGGCGACACAGGACAGCGTCAGCGCCACGCCGACCATCATGGTGACGGCAAACAGGGCGCCCGCCGCCGGAACCCCCCTGGAGATTGCGAAAGTCATCGCGAAAAGCGTCAGCGGGCATGGGATCAGGCCTGCCGTGACGCCGACAGCCTCGCCCTCGTGCCTGTGATGATGGCTGTGGCTCAACGCGCGCCAGATCATCCAGACGCCAATGAGGCCGAGCAGCCCGCGACTGATATGCTCCAGAAGCGGAGCGCGGCCGACGCTGCCCAATGCTATTGAGACCAGTGGCAGCGAGAGAGCCGCAATCAGAACGGCAATCGTCACATGCGTGAACGATAGCGTGATAGATACGAGCAGACCACGCGAGACCTTCGCATCCGAACCGGCAAGATAAGTCGCCAGGACGGCCTTGCTGTGCCCCGGCGTCAGCGCATGGGCAGCCCCGAACACGACGCCCATCGGCAGGAAGGCCATGAACGCCAGCCAATTGCCTCCGGCCGCAAGCAGTTGGATCTGTTCGCCGAGCGTCAGATAGATCGTGCGCTGAAATTCGACGAGCGTCTGGAACATCGGACGAGACTAGCAGAAAATCGGCGAGCGTCAGTGCATGTGGCCGTGGTCGTGCGTGTGCTCGTGAGGATGGTCGTTCTCTCCACGTTCCGTTGAAAACCGCACATTCGCCTCAGCCAGGGCCGGTATATGCTGGGATAGTTCGTCCTTCAGCGCTGCGGCGATCTTGTTGGCCGCCGACAGCGGCAGGGTTTCGTCCGCGGCAATTGCGATGTCGGCGTGCAATCTATGACCGATCCAGCGCGCCTTGGCATCGACAATGCGCGCGCCCGGAACATGCTCGGCGGCATGTCGGATTTCGTCTATCACACCGGGTTCGATTCCATCCAGCATGCGGGTCAGCACCGAGCGGGCCGATTGCCAGACGATACCGAAGATCGCAATCGTGATCAGCAGGCCGACGATCGGATCGGCCAAGGAAAAGCCGAACCAAACGCCGATGGCTCCGATGACCACGGCAAGGCTGGTAAGTCCATCTGTGCGGGCGTGGTAGCCGTCGGCAATCAGTGCCGCGCTGTTGATTTCGCGGCCGACGCGGATACGGAACACGGCAACCGCCTCGTTGCCGAGGAAGCCGACAATGCCCGCCGCCGTTAGCCAGCCGAGGTGTGTCACCACTTGTGGATTGATCAGCCTGTCGATGGCTTGGTAGGCGGCGACTACAGCGCTGAACAGGATGATGAGCACGATGATGATGCCGGCCAGATCCTCGACCCGGCCCAAGCCATACGTGAAGATCCGCGACGGCTTGCGCCGCGCCAGAACGAACGCAATCCAGAGCGGGATCGCCGTGGTCGCGTCGCCGATGTTATGGATCGTGTCGGCCAGCAATGCCACGCTCCCCGACAACGCAACCACGACCATCTGCAATGCCGCGGTGATGGCCAGGATCACGAACGACCATTTGATTGCCCAGATGCCCCGGTCGGTGGTGGCAATTGTCGCGTCGATGACGCCATGGCTGTGACCGTGCGGACCGTGATCGCCGTGATGATGTGCGGCGTGCGAGCCGAACCCGAGCCAGTCCAGAATGCGGGCTACGATGGCATTCATAGATATTTCGCCAGCTGCTTGAGTTCCGCCAGCGAGTTGCCGCCGGTTTCGACGCTGTCGGTCAGGCAATGCTCGATGTGATCGTTGATCAGCTCGCGCTTGGCGCTGCTGATGGCCCTTTCGACGGCATGAAGCTGCTGCGCCAAGTCAACGCAAGGGCGATGCGCCTCGATCATCGCCAGCACCGCCGCAAGGTGGCCTTGCGCGCGCTTCAGGCGCTTTATGATGGAAGGATGCGAGGCGTGGAGGTGATCTGACATGCCTCAGCGTATCCTCCCGGGGAGGATACGCGTCAAGCTCTAAGTCAGCTGTGCAACTTTCGGAGGGGCTTCACCTTGAGCATTGCTTGTTCTATGCCTTTCCCATGAAGAAGCTTGCCCGTTTTCTTGGCCTGCTGGTCGTTGCAGCAGTCCTTGCGGTGGCATTGGGCACACTGCTGCCGCGCCCGCTCTGGCCGGCGGCAGTTGCCGATCCGATCGGCTCAAGCCACCGCATCCTGGTGCTGAAAAATCCGATCCACACCGACATCGCCATCCCGGTCGACGACGATGTGCGCCGGCGCTTCCATTTCCTGGTCGATGCCGGCATTCCAGCAGACGTGGCGGAGGTCCGCTACATCGTCTTCGGCTGGGGCGGCCGCGCCTTCTATCTCGAGACGCCGACCTGGTCGGAACTGAAGGCAGTGCCGGTGATGAAGGCGCTGACCGTCGATGCCTCGGTGATGCATGTCGACATTTCAGGCGAAATCGCCGAGCCGCATCCCGACGTCGCCGGCTTCGACATCGGCGAGGAGCGGTTTACGGCGCTGCTCGATTACATTGCGGGAAGCTTCCGGCAGGGACCGAGCGGGGCCATGCCGATCGAGAATGCGGCGTATTCCCGTTTCGATCGTTTCTTCGAAGGCAATGGCCGTTTCAACGCGCTGGTCGGCTGCAACACCTGGGCGGCGGCGGCACTGCGCACCGCCGGGCTGCGCACCGGCTGGTGGAACCCGCTGCCGGCATCGCTCGGCCTGTCGATGCGGCTTTACAATTGACCGGGCGACTTAGGACCGCCGAACGTCCTACGCCCGCCAGCCGTAGAGCCAGTCGAGATCGGCGGCGAGTTTTTCGGGCGAGCGCATCGCCAGGAACAGGTTGCGGGCCATCGCCACCGGCCCGGCCGCATGCCAGGCGAGGCGATTGACGGCGCCGCGGCGGGCGACCTGGGCGACGCGCGGCCGCCGCGCCTGTTCCCAGGCGGCAAGCGCCCCCTCAAGATCGGCTGTGGAGGCCGCAACGAAGCCGGCAAGCGTCGCCGCGTCCTCGATCGCCATCGCCGCGCCCTGTGCGGCAAACGGCGTCATCGCGTGCGCCGCATCGCCGATCAGCGCGATGCCTTGCGGCGTCGTCCACCGCCGCTGCTCGACAATGTGGATCGGCCATGCCGTCCACTGCGCCGCCTCGTTCGCTAGGCGAACCAGCGCCGGCGCGGTACCGCGCATGGCGCTGGCGAGGCTGGCGGGGTCGGCATACCCCGACCAGCCTTCGGCGATGCGCTCGCCCTTGGTGAAGGCCGCGAGGTTGAAGACAGTGCCACGGCTGACCGGATAGGCGACCATATGGAAGCCTGGATGGAGGAATGCGGTAACGCAATCGGGCGCACCGATCGCCCTGAAGGCTTGTCCGGCAAGGCTGTCCGCGGCCACCGTGGCGCGCCAGGCAAGCTCGCCCGAAAACCGGCTTCTCCGGAAATCGGCTGCGTTGCGGGCAAGCGTTTCTCGCACCGACGACCAGACGCCATCGGCGCCGACCAGCAACGATGCTTCGGTTTCGATGGTCGTGCCGGCAATCTCGACTGTTGCGGTGATGCCATTCGGTCTGGTTGCGACGCCGCAGACGCGGGCACCGGTGACAAGCTCGACCTTGGGCCGCTCGGCTATCCGCTGCATCAGCGCTGACTGCAGATCCGCGCGGTGGGCAACGAGATAGGGCGCTCCCCAGCGCGTGTCGGCCGCCTGGCCAAGCGGTACGCGCGCCAGCTTGCGCAGCGTGGCGGCATCCTTGAGCACGACTGCCTCCGGGCGCACCGCCGTCGCCAGCAGCCGATCGAGTACGCCGAGCTGCCGTAGGATGCGCGTCGCGCTGGGCGAAAGCTGGATACCGGCGCCGGCAGCCTCGAGGTGCTGCGCCTGTTCGAACAGTTTTACCCGATAGCCGCGCTCGGCGAAGGCCAGTGCCGCGGTCAGCCCGGCGACGCCCGCCCCGGCGATGACCACCTGCCGGGACTGCGTTTCCTGCATCAGGCTTGTCGCGGAAGAATCAGGCGGCCTGGTCGATATAGAGGCAGCCCGGCGGCTGCGTTTCCAATGCCTTCAGTTTCGGCGAATAGCGATAGAGCGTCGAGCAATAGGGGCAGACCTTTTCATTGTCGTCGCCCATGTCGAGAAATACATGCGGATGGTCGAAAGGCGGATTGGCGCCGGTGCACATGAATTCCTTGACGCCGATGTCGATTGCCGGGTAGCCCGCATCGTTCTGGAAATGGGGAATGGAACCGCCTGCCATCGTCGTCTCCTGATCTCGTCGATTGCATCTGGATCATAACCCGTCTCTTTGCAAGATCGATGAAATGAAACTGTCGCAAAAGCCTGTCAGAGGATAAGTTAAGCCGGTTAAGGCTGTGCTCGTCGAACGGTGTGGGAAGAGCGGGAACCATGAACGAACTGAAGCCGGTGCAGAACGAATTCATCACCGTCGAGGCGGCGAGCCCCGAAGGCGGCAATCCCGATCGCTTCGTCAATCGCGAGTTTTCCTGGCTGCAATTCAACCGGCGCGTGCTCGAGGAATCGCTGAACGCCAATCACCCGCTGCTCGAGCGCGTTCGCTTCCTGTCGATATCGGCCGCCAACCTCGACGAGTTCTTCATGGTCCGCGTCGCTGGTCTTGCCGGCCAGGTGCGCGAAGGCATCGTGCTGAAGAGCCCGGATGGGCGCACTCCCGAGCAGCAGCTCGAACAATTGCTGCGCGAGGTCGAGCGCCTGCAGGAGGACCAGCAGAACAGCCTTTCGGCGCTGATGCTGCTGCTCGACAAACAAGGCATCGAAAGCATCACCCGCGATGGCCTGACCAAGGACGAGAAGACCTGGCTCGAGGACCATTTCCAGGAGCAGGTATTTCCGGTCCTGACGCCGCTGTCGATCGACCCGGCGCATCCGTTTCCGTTCATTCCCAATCTCGGTTTCTCGATGGCGCTGCAATTGCGCCATCGCAAGAACGGCGAGGAAATGAGCGCGCTTCTGCGCCTGCCGGTGGCACTGAGGCGCTTCATCCGTTTGCCGGATCGCAAGCATCATGTCCGCTTCATTCCGCTCGAAGAGGCGGTCAGTCTCTATATCGGCAAGCTGTTCCCCGGCTATGAGGTCAAGGGCTCCGGCACGTTCCGCATCATCCGCGACAGCGATATCGAGGTCGAGGAAGAATCAGAGGATCTGGTGCGGCTGTTCGAGACGGCGCTGAAGCGCCGACGCCGCGGCTCGGTCATCCGCATCGAGTTCGACAAGCTGATGCCGGCCGAATTGCGCGATTTCGTCGCCGGCGAGCTCGGCGTCTCGGCAAGCCGGATCAGCGTGCTCACCGGTCCGCTGGCGCTCAGCCAGATCTCGGAGATCGTCGCCGTCGCCCGCGACGATCTGAAATTCACCCCCTACAATCCGCGCTTTCCCGAGCGCATCCGCGAGCATGGCGGCGATTGTTTTGCGGCGATCCGCGAGAAGGACATCATCGTCCACCATCCTTACGAATCTTTCGACGTGGTGGTGCAGTTCCTGCGCCAGGCAATGGCCGACCCGGAAGTGGTGGCGATCAAGCAGACGCTCTACCGCACCTCCAACGACAGCCCGATCGTACGCGCTCTGGTCGACGCCGCCGAGGCCGGCAAGTCGGTGACGGCGCTGGTCGAGCTCAAGGCGCGCTTCGACGAGGAGGCCAACATCCGCTGGGCCCGCGACCTCGAGCGCGCCGGCGTCCAGGTCGTCTTCGGCTTTCTCGAACTGAAGACCCATGCGAAGATGTCGCTGGTGGTGCGGCGCGAGGATGGCAGGCTGCGCAATTACGTGCATCTGGGCACCGGCAACTACCACCCGGTCACGGCACGCATCTACACCGACCTGTCCTTCTTCACCACCGATCCGACGATCGCGCGCGATGTCGCCCAATTGTTCAACTTCATCACCGGCTATGCCGAGCCGGCCGAGCAGATGCGGCTGGCCATCTCGCCGTTTACGCTGCGCGACCGCATCCTCCAGCACATTTCGGATGAGATCAGCCACGCGCTGGAGGGCAGGCCGGCCCGCATCTGGATGAAGATGAACGCCTTGGTCGACCCGATCGTCATCGATGCGCTCTACGATGCCAGCCGCGCCGGCGTCGAGATCGATCTCGTCGTGCGCGGCATCTGCTGCCTGAGACCGCAGGTGCCCGGCCTATCGGAGAACATTAGGGTGAAGTCGATCGTCGGCCGTTTCCTCGAGCACAGCCGCATCTATTGCTTCGGCAACGGCCACGGCCTGCCCTCGGACGGGGCGATCGTCTATATCTCCTCGGCCGATCTGATGCCGCGCAATCTCGACCGCCGCGTCGAGACCATGGTGCCGATCACCAATCCAACTGTGCATGAACAGGTGCTCGGCCAGATCATGCTCGGCAACATCATGGACAACCAGCAAAGTTTCGACGTATTGGCTGACGGAACCTCCCGGCGCGTCGTGCTGGAGGAGGGCGAGGAACCGTTCAACGCGCAGGAATATTTCATGACCAATCCGAGCCTGTCCGGACGGGGCGATGCGTTGAAGTCGCATGCGCCCAAGCGCATCGCGCAGTTCAAGCGCCGCAAGAAACAGAACGCAGCGACGGGCTGATGATTTCAGCGTCCCAGGGCCGGCTTCAGGACCGCCGACCGCTGTCCATCATCGATATCGGATCGAACTCGATCCGTCTTGTCATCTATGAGGGGCTGGCGCGTTCGCCGACCTTGCTGTTCAACGAAAAGATGCTGGCCGGCCTCGGCCGCGGCATCGTTTCGACCGGAAAGCTCGATCCCGAGGCGGTGACGCGCTCGATGGAAGAGTTCCGCCGTTTCCGCGCACTCTCCGACCAGGCCGGCGCCGAGCGCATGTATGTGCTGGCGACCGCCGCCGCTCGCGAGGCCGTCAACGGCCCCGACTTCATCCACCGCGCCGAGGATGTGCTCAAGACCGAGATCCAGGTGCTGAGCGGCCGCGAGGAAGCCCATTATTCGGCGCTCGGCGTCATTTCCGGTTTCCATCCGGCCAACGGCATCGCCGGCGATCTTGGCGGCGGCAGCCTCGAGCTGATCGACATCGATGGTGAGACGATCGGTGACGGCATCACGCTGCCGTTGGGCGGCCTGCGCCTGCAGGACATGGCGAAGAACTCGCTGACCCAGGCGGCAAGGATCACGCGCGAGCAACTGGCGCGGGCGAAATTGCTGAAGGGCGGGCAGGGCAGGGCGTTCTACACGGTCGGCGGCACCTGGCGAAATCTCGCCCGGCTACACATGGAAATGACCAACTACCCGCTCGGCGTCATGCACCATTACGAGATCGGCATCGAAAGCGCCGCGAACTTCCTCCGGCAGGTCGCCAAAGCCGAGATCGACAAGATCAAAGGCATCGAGGGCATCTCCAAGAACCGTCGCTCGCTGCTGCCCTATGGCGCCATCGTGCTGCAGGAGATCATGGCGGCGATGCAGCCGTCGAAGATCATCGTGTCGGCGCTGGGCGTGCGCGAGGGCTTTCTCTATTCGCTGCTCGACAAGGCCGAGCAGAAAGCCGATCCGCTGATCTCGGCGGCGGAAGAGCTTGCCCGCCTGCGCTCGCGCTCGGTCGACCACGCGCATGAGCTTGTCGAGTGGACCGGCAAGGCGTTCGCCGCCTTCGGCATCGACGAGACCAGGGATGAGGCGCGCTACCGCCACGCCGCCTGCCTGCTCGCCGATATCGGCTGGCGTGCCCATCCCGAATATCGCGGCAAGCAATCGCTCAACATCATCGCCCACGCCTCCTTCATCGGCGTCGATCATCCCGGCCGCGCCTTCCTGGCGCTTGTCAGCCTGTTTCGCCACGAGGGCGTGTTCAATGAAGCCGCTCCGGAAATCCGCGGACTGGCGACACCGCGCTATCTCGAGCGCGCCCGTGTGCTGGCCGCCCTGCTGCGTGTCGTCTATTTGCTGAGCGCGGCAATGCCCGGCGTCATGCCGCGACTGAAATGGGAACACCGCGGCAATGGCGTGCTGGCGCTGGTGCTGCCGGCAGCGCTGGCCGATCTTTACGGCGAGCGCCCCGCCGGCCGGCTGGCACAACTGGCAAGGGTCACCAATCGCCGGCTGGTGCTGGCGGTCGAGGGCGGGCCTAGTATTTCAGTGAAGTAGTTTCAGGCACGACGCCAATTGGATGTGGCAATTCGCTGCAAGCTCCACGCTTGGGAGAAGATCGTGAAATCCAGTCAAATCCTGCCGCTGCTGCTTTCCGTCCTGTCATTGTTGATTGTCGACGCGGCCAGAGCTCAGACGGTTTCCAAGGTTTCCGTTGCTGCAAAAGGCGCGTTTGAGTTTGAGAAGAGTTATCCAAAAGGCGCAGACGGCAAAACACCATTCAATCTGCTCAAAGGTTTTTTAAAACCTAAAAGTGGGCAAAAGATAAATTACTTTGTATTTAGAATAAGCGACGAAATGATCAAATTTCAAAGATCGATTTCGATGAACACGTTTTTTGCGGACGTTAATCTCTGTCCTGGCGCTGTCGATCGAACTCTGTCCGTTCATCAGCCCCTCGGCAACTTTCTTGACCCTGTCGTGGGCCGAACCGACCTGTTGCCATACCTGAAGAGGGCAAGCCTGATCCAATTGCGTAACTACCTGTATGTCGCGATTGACAGCAATCTTCGGAGCTACTCCCCCAAGGGCGCAGATCAATATGGATATGAATGGCTGCCGATCGCGGTGGAAAGCAGACAGGTTTGCCTGACCATCAGCGTCGGTCAAATGGGGCATGGCGCCTTTCTCTCTCAGCCCATAAACATAACCAGGCTTGCGGAGTTCGTCTTTCTCGACAGCAAATGAGCCGAGCCGGGCGGCAGCTTAGCCAGTCCCTGCAGCCATCCGGCCGTCGGCCGACCATGCACCCGCGCCAGCCATTGCCAGCGCCAGGAAACCGCCTGCTATGGCGATGTCCTTCATCAGCATCTGCGAATGCATGAAGGTCAGCATCGGATCGTCACCACCCTGGCCATAGTGGCCGATGAAGCCCGCCGCGATGCAGAACGCAGCGAGTAGCAGCGCCACGATCGGCGTCTTGAAGCCGACAAGGATGAGCAGCCCGGCGATCAGTTCGAACAGCCCGGTGCCCCAGGCAGCCAGCGTCGGCAGCGGCAGGCCGAGGCCGGCGAAATAGCCTGATGTGCCGGCAATGTCGGTCAGCGCGTGGAAGCCGGACGGCACGAACAGTGCGGCGAACAGCAGTCGGGAAAGCAAAAGCAGCGCATTGCGGGGCATGGTACCTCCGTTGTCGGCCGGGTGGCCAAGAGCCCGATCCTAGCAGAATTCCGGTCAGCGGACCGACAGGCACAAACGACAACGAAAAAGGGGCGCGGAAAATTCCGCGCCCCTTTTGTTCAGGAAATGCTGGACTGCTTCAGCCGCGCTTGGCGTCGATCGAATACGCGCCTGGGCCCGAGGAGGCGAGCACGAGGAAGCCGCCGGCAATGCCGAGGTTCTTCATGAAATTGATCATCTGCATCTGATCGGCCCAGCCGGTGTGGGCGACCAGCGCGGTGGCGACGGTGAAGATCGCCATTACCCAGCCGACGATCCGGGTCTGGAAGCCAACGAGGATGGCCAAGCCGCCAAGCAGTTCGATAAGGCCGACGACAATGGCGGTCACCATCGGCAGCGGCAGGCCAAGGCTGCCGAAATAGCCGGCGGTGCCGGCAATCGCCGTCAGCTTGCCGAAACCCGAAAGCAGGAAGATGACCGAAAGCAGGATGCGGCCGAGCAGGATCGTGCCCGAGGCGCCGGCGGCGGTGCCGGAACCGGCAAACGAAGTATTGGTGGACGTGTTGGTGGACATGCGTAACTCTCCAGAAGGGTTTGGCCAAACGGCTTGGGATACCCGTCTAGTTAGCGCAGGCCGACTGTTCACCAAAGATGCCAGATTGGTTACGGATTGTTCACCAAGGTAACGTTTTCGCGATCAACATGGGTGTTGAGATCCAGGCATATCAACGCCCTAGCCTGGATGCGTCATGTCCTCCGGCCGCACCAGCCGCTCATAATCGGCTTCGCTGACCAACCCGGTGGCCAGCGCTTCCTCGCGCAGCGTTGTGCCGTTCTTGTGCGCCGCCTTGGCGATCTTGGCGGCGTTGTCGTAGCCGATCGTCGGCGCAAGCGCCGTCACCAGCATCAGCGAACGGTCGAGCGCTGCCTTGATGTTGTCTTCGCGGGCCTTGATGCCGACGACGCAATTGTCGGTGAACGACACGGAAGCGTCGGCCAGCAGCTGTACCGATTGCAGGAAACAATAGGCCATCAGCGGATTGTAGACGTTGAGCTCGAAATGGCCTTGGCTGCCGGCGAAGCTGATCGCCGCGTTGTTGCCGAACACCTGCACGCAAACCTGCGTCATCGCCTCGCATTGGGTCGGATTGACCTTGCCCGGCATGATCGAGGAGCCCGGTTCGTTTTCCGGCAGCGACAATTCGCCGAGGCCCGAACGCGGGCCGGAGCCGAGCAGGCGGATGTCGTTGGCGATCTTGAACAGCGCCGCCGCGCAGGCATTGATGGCGCCGTGCGAGAAGACCATGGAATCATGGGCGGCCAGCGCCTCGAACTTGTTCGGCGCGGTGACGAAATCGATGCCGGTGATCGCGGCGATGCGCGCCGCCACCTTTTCGGCAAAACCGACCGGCGCATTGAGGCCGGTGCCGACCGCGGTGCCGCCCTGCGCCAGCTCCTGCAGGCCGGGCAGGGTCATTTCGATGCGCTTGACCGACGAGGCGACCTGCGCCGCGTAGCCGGAGAATTCCTGGCCAAGCGTCAGCGGCGTCGCGTCCTGGGTGTGGGTGCGGCCGATCTTGACGATGTGGGCGAAAGCCCTGGTCTTGGCCTCGAGTGCCGTATGCAAATGTCTTAGCGCCGGTAGCAGGTCGTGAGTGATGCGCTCGGCGCAGGCGATGTGCATGGCCGTCGGATAGGTGTCGTTCGACGACTGGCTCATGTTGACGTGGTCGTTGGGATGCACCGGCTTCTTCGATCCCATGACGCCGCCCAAAAGCTCGATCGCCCGGTTGGAAATCACCTCATTGGCGTTCATGTTGGACTGGGTGCCTGAGCCTGTCTGCCAGACGACCAGCGGGAAATGCTCGTTCAGCTTGCCGTCGATGACCTCCTGCGAGGCCTCGATGATGGCCTTGCCGATCGCCGGATCGAGCCGCTTCAGCTCCATATTGGCCTCCGCTGCCGCCCGCTTGACGATGCCCAGCGCCCGCACGATCGACGCCGGCTGTTTCTCCCAGCCGATCTTGAAATTGGCAAGCGAACGCTGCGCCTGCGCGCCCCAATAGCGGTCGGCGGCGACCTCGATGGGACCGAACGTGTCGGTTTCGGTTCTGGTCTCTGGCGCGCTCACGTGTCTCTCCGGTTTGCAATTTGCAATCGGCGTATCGCGTTGCACAAATGCCTTCAAGCGGAGATTGCGGGTGACGGGAATGCAAATCGGTTGAAGGTGCTGGCAATCTCCCCACTTGAGGGGGAGATGTCGCCGAAGGCGACAGAGGGGGGCGGTAGGTCTTGACGCAACTCCCATAGCGGACGGAACAGGCTGGTGTTCCACGCGAGACGACCCCCTCTGGCCTGCCGGCCATCTCCCCCTCGAGGGGGGAGATCGCAACCTTACCCCGCCGTGTATCCTCCATCCACGGCGAAGATTCCGCCGCTGGTCCATGCCGCTTCGTCGCTGGCGAGATAGACCGCGATGCCGGCAAGGTCGCTGGTCCGGCCGATGCGGCCGAGCGGATAGCTGCGCTCGACATAGGCCTTGAGCTCGGCTTGCGCGGCCTCAGGCAGGTTTTCGATCGACCTGCGCCGCATCGCTGTGTCGACCGTGCCGGGCGCGATCGCGTTGACCCTTATGCCGCGCGGCCCGAGCTCGAAGGCGAGCGACTTGGTCAGCGAATTGAGCGCGCCCTTCGACAGCGAATAAAGGCTGGACGGCCGCTTCGGGATCATCTTGTGCGCGAAATAGGACGAGATGTTGATCACCGAAGCCGCACCCGGCGCGAGATGCGGCAACAGCCGTTGGGTGAGAAAGAATACCGCCGTGACGTTGAGCGCGAATGACTGCTGGAACTGGTCCTCGCTGACGGTCTCGAACGGCACAAGGAACGCTACGCCGGCATTGTTGACGAGGATATCGACAGGTGGGCCGCGCCTGGCATGCTCGACCACGGCATCGATGCCGGCGCTGGCCGACAGGTCGGCCGACAGCGTGTCGACATTATCCCCGAGCTGCTTGCGGGCGGCGTCGAGTTTTTTGCCGTCGCGGCCGACGATCAGCACGTCCGCGCCTTCGCGCAAGAAAGCCTCGGCGATTGCCAGCCCGATCCCGTCCGAGCCGCCGGTGACCAGTGCCCGTTTGCCGCCTAGTCTCATCCAACACTCCCGCGCATTGCCGTCTGGAGAACAGCGCCGTTGCCAATTGTGGTCAAGCCGCCGGCCTATCCTACAATATGAACTTTCGGCTGATGCGCCTAGCTATTCGGCAGCGGCTGCACCGCGCCGAACAGCCAGCCGCGTAGCGACGAAATCCTTGACCTGATGAATGGCCTGTTCACGCGTGACGCTGCCTGGCTGCAGGCCAAGCCGCAACCACAGCCCGTCGATCAGGGCGGTGACGCCGAAAGCGATCTCGTCAGCATCGCGTGCCGGCGCCAGACCGCGCAGGCCAGACAGCAGGTTGGAGCGCATGCGCGCATGGATCACCTTCTGGATGCGGGCAAGCCTTTCGTCGCGCGGCACCTCCGCGCAAAGCGAAAGCCAGGCGTGGCAGAGGGACGGCTGGAAGAGATGCGGCTCGAAATTGCCTTCGATGATGGCCTCTATCCGTTGCATTGGCGTGCGCGCCTGTCTCAGCCGCTCGACCACCGCATGCCGCAGCACCAGGTTCGATTCGCGCATGGCATGCTCGAACAACTCCCGCTTGCTGTTGAAATAGTGCAGCACGATGCCCTTCGACGCGCCGGCCTGTGCCGCCACTTTTTCTATGGTCGCGCCAGCTATGCCTTCGCGCTGAAGCACGGCAAAGGCGGCTTGCCGCAGCTCCTTGCGGCGTATGTCGCTGAGACGCTTGAGTTTCACGGGCCGGGATCCTGCATCGAAAACCGACGTTGACATTTTTGTCCGCCGAGATCAATGATTGACCGTTGGGACAATTTAAAAACCGAACGGTCAACGTCGTTGGTGAAATGAGGAGAACCGAAATGCTTCGTAGCCTTGGAATAGGCGCCTCGCTCTGCGTCCTGCTGGCGATCCGGCCGGCCTTTGCGGCTGAACCTGAGCAATGCAAGGTCGTGCGCATGGCCGAGCCTGGATGGAACGACCTTGCCTTCACCACCGGTGTCACCAGCGTCTTGCTCGATGCGCTCGGCTACAAGCCGGCAAGCTCGCTTCTGGGCATCAACGTCATCTATGAATCCTTGAAGAACAATGATTTGGACGTGTTCCTTGGCTATTGGGATCCGGCGATGATCACCTACTATGAGCCCTATAAGAAGGACGGCTCGGTAGACGATGTGCGCGTCAATCTCGTCGGCGCCAAATACACCTTTGCCGTGCCGACTTACGTGTGGGAGGCCGGCGTCAAGGATTTTGCCGACCTGCAAAAGTTCGCCGACAAATTCGGCAGGAAGATGTACGGCATCGAGCCGGGCTCGAACCAGCTGATGATGGACGCCATCGCCGATAAGTCGCTCGGCCTCGATGGCTGGCAGGTCGTCGAATCGAGTGAAGCCGGCATGCTTTCCGAGGTCGGCTACGAGATCAAGGAAAAGCGCTTCATCGTCTTCCAGGGCTGGGCGCCGCATCCAATGAACACGATGTACGACTTCAAATATCTGAGCGGCGGCGACAAGTTCTACGGCCCGAACTTCGGCGCCGCGACGGTGACGACGCAGGTGCGCAAGGGCTATCTGCAGCAATGCCCGAATGTCGGGCAGTTGCTGAAGAACCTCGCCTTCGATATCGATTTCGAAAATCTCGGCATGGGCTATCTCATCAATGACGGTATGAAGCCGGAGGAAGCCGGCCTGAAGGCCCTCAAAGAGAATCCGGATAGGCTCGGCGCCTGGCTTGCCGGTGTCACCACATTCGATGGCAAGCCCGCGCTCGATGCAGTCAAGCAGCAGCTCGGCCTGTGATATCGGCCGATCAGGCGGGCTGGAGCGGCCGCAAGCGCAAGGTCGGTGCCGGCTGCACTGAAACGGCCTTCGTCGAAATCGCCGGGCAGGAGCCCGCGCTGGTGCTGGTGCACGGCTTCTCCGACACGAGCCGCAGCTTCTCCTTGCTGGCGCCGCATCTCGCCGGGCGCCGGCTTGTCATTCCAGACCTGCGCGGGCATGGCGCCTCGCCGGCCGGGACACGCGGCTTCGCCCCAGCGGATTTCGCGGAAGATGTGGCGAGTTTGATCGAGCGATTGCGGCTCGAGCGGCCGGTTCTGGTCGGGCATTCCCTGGGCAGTATGGTGGCGATCGAGGCAGCCGCACGCTACGCCGAGATGATCGGCGGCCTGGTGCTGATGGCCGGAACGCTACGGCCGCAGATCGGTGAGGATCACCCGATGACCATTGGTGTGCGGGCGCTTCGAGACCCGATATCGCCGGCCGATCCGTTCTATGACTATTGGCATGCCTGCGAGGCCGAGGTTCCAGCGGAATTCCTGACCATGACTGCGGAGGAGGCGTCAGCCATGCCGGCGGCACTCTGGCGCGCAATCCTGGAGCAGGTTCGGCGCATCGATCTGACCGACAAGGCGCGCATGCTGCGCCTGCCGGCGCTTGTCATTGCTGGCGCGCACGACCTGCTCTTCGACGAAACGCACCAACGGCGGCTCCTCGAAGAAATCCCTAGCGCCGCTTTCGTGAGCGCGGTGCGATGCGGACACAACCCGCACTGGGAGGATCCGGCATTGGTCGCGGCAGCCATCGGCCGGTATTTCAAGATCGGTACCAAAGCTGGACCCCAGCCGACAGCCGAAGCGACCGGTAGTCCGGGCTGAGAGCAGTCATGAATCTTTCCGAATACGTGGCGTTGGATGCCGTCGCCCTGGCCGGGCATGTTCGCTCGGGCGAATTGTCGGCCGTCGAGGTCGTCGAGGCGGCTATCGAAGCGATCGAAAGCATCAATCCCGCCCTCAATGCCGTGACGCTGATCGATGCGGACCGGGCGCTTTCCGTTGCGGCAAGCTGCAACCGGCAGGCGGCACTCGCCGGCATTCCTTTTCTGGTCAAGGACACCGGCGTCAATGTACGGGAGTGGCCGACGACGCACTCGTCGCTCTACTTCAAGGATGCCGCGCCGAAGCCCGACAGCGAGATCGTCCGGCGCTGGCGGGCCGCCGGTCTGATCTTGCTGGGCAAGACAAACACGCCTGAATTTGCCAACGACTTCGTCACCGAACCCAGCTTTCGCGGCCCGACCTCGAACCCCTGGGATCCTTCGCTGACGGCGGGCGGCTCAAGCGGCGGAGCTGCTGCCGCGGTGGCGAGCGGCATGGTGCCGGTCGCCCACGGTTCCGATATCGGCGGATCGATCCGGGTGCCGGCTGCCTGTTGCGGCGTGTTCGGCATGAAGCCGTCGCGCGGGCTCACGCCTGTCGGGCCTGGTCGAGGTCAGGTCGGCGCCGGGCTCTACGCCGAGAACGTGCTGTCCCGCACCGTTCGCGACAGCGCCGCCATGCTGGACATGACTGCCGGTCCAGAACAAGGAGCGCCTTACTCCGTGTCCAAATCGGTGCCGTCCTACCTGGACTGGCTGTCTTCGCCCGGTGCGCGTCTGCGCGTCGCGTGCCTGGCGCACCGGCCGGACGGCACGCCCGTCGCGTCCGAGATCGGGGCAAAATTTCAGGAAGCCATGATCCTCCTCGAGGACAGGGGGCACGAGGTCACAGAGGCGCGTTTCCCGCGGGAAGCCAGCGCCGAAGCGGACTGGAGCATCTTCTGGATGTCGGAGGTCGCGCGGCTGGTTGACGATCGCGCCGACGAGATCGGGCGGATGCCGGGGGCCGGCGAAATCGAAAGCCTGACTCGTCACGCGCTCGACTGTTTTCGGCGATCCTCGGCCGCCGATTATTTCAGGGCGCAGGACCATGTGCACAGCGCTTCGCTGGCGATGGCGATGGCGTTCGATGGGTTCGACCTGATCATGACACCGACGACGGCCGAGCTTACGCCCCGGCTTGGCGCCATCCATGGCGATGGTGCTGTCTTTGATTACGAGGCTTGGGCGAGGCGGGCCTACGGCTTTGCGCCTTTCACAGAAATCTTCAACGTCACCGGCCAACCGGCCGCCAGCCTGCCGCTTTTCCAGTCGAAAGACGGCCTGCCGATTGGCATCCAGCTCATTGGCCGCAAGAACGAGGATCACCGGCTGCTGCGCGTTTGCCTTGACCTGGAGCAGGCAACCGCATGGACCACGCGTTACCAGGTGATCCATGCCAGGCATTTTCAGGTGTGAACCAGACAGGGGGGGTTCAGTGCACATAGGTGGCTTTCAACGGCATTGGTCACGCCGGCGTTGGCTGTCCGAGCAGCGACCGCGCCGTGGGCGCCAGGCGCAGAACCTCCACGGGCCTGGCGAATTCCCACTGCGCGGCCTGCTCCAATTCCTGCCATCTCGGGAAGGCAGCCAAGGCTGCCTCGCGGCGGGCATGTGCATCGGCGCTCGCGAAACCGGTGATGCTGATGAAGACGTTTTCGCCGGCCCGCACCGGCAACCGCGGAAAGCTGTTTTCGGCATGCTCGGTAACGAAGGCGGCGAGCGGCGACGCGCCAAATGCGGCGAGCACCAGAAGGGACGCGGTCTGGAAGTCATTGGCGAAACGGGCTTCCAGGCCCGGTTGCAAATGATGAATCCTGATGACAACAATTGCCTGCAAATCGCTGCTTGCGCTCGGTTTTTCGAGGTCCGCCGGGGGTAATCGTTTCGATCCCGAGAGGTCTAGGGTCGCGCCCGGCCAGGCCGGCTTCAGCAGCAGCACGTCGTCGGATGAGATCATCGTGGCGTTGGCGGCGTCGCGCCACGCAGCCCAGACCGGCCCGTCGTAGAAGGCGGTCAGAGCGTTTTTCCGCGCTTCCATACCGTCGAAGCCGCGCAGCCAGACGAACATATCCGGCCGGTCGAGATCGCGGAACTGGCCGATGATGGTCATCCCCGCGCTTTCCTGGCCCTCGATCAGGTGATTGTCGAAGATGCCGATCAGCGTCTCGCGCCGGCCGGGTTTCAACGTGTATTGCCTGAGTTCGACGACGGGCGAGGCGAGCAGATCGGATTTAGGCGCGGCGTAAGGCAGGTTCATCGCTCGATCTCCAAAACAGGTCAGTCATCCTGTTTTACAAAACAGACCGGTTGTCCTGTTTTGTCAATCTGCTATCGTGTGAAGATGTCAGCAGAGATATCCGCTCGCCCAAGGTCGCGGGCTCAAAAACGCACCAACGACCCCGAAGGCATGCGCAAAAAGGTGCTCGATGTCGCCGAGGAGGCGTTTCAGGCACGCGGCTATCATGCGTCCAGCATGGGCGACCTGATGGCGACGGCGGGCGTCACCGGCGGCGCGCTGCACCACCATTTCGCGACCAAGAAGGCGCTGGCGCTCGCAGTGATCGAGGAGCGGGTCGCCGCCGCCGTAGAAGAGACATGGATCGCGCCGGTGCGGATGGCTCCCTCAGCGCGCGAGGGCGTGCGCTCCGTGTTCGCGGCCGTCGCGGCGGAGCTGGAGCAGCAGGGTTTCGTGCGCGGCTGCCCGCTCAACAACCTGGCGCATGAACTGTCGCTTGCCGATCCGGATTTCCGCATTGCCCTTGCCAGCATTTTTTCTACCTGGCGTCAGGCGATCGCCGACAAGATCAGGGCCGACCAGCAGGCGGGTCGGGAACAGGGCATCGATCCGCAGCGCTTCGCGTCGCTGGCTGTCGCCAGCTATTCCGGCGCCATGTCGATGGCCAAGACCGCGCAGGACGCAAGCGTGCTGCGCGATTGCCTGATGGCATTGGAACAGGGAGTCACGAGGCGACGTCGCAGGATACTGCACAGAGCGCTTTAACGCTGGCAGGACAGAGGCCGCAGTCGCTGATATCGCGACCGAGGCGGGAGGCCGAGCTCTTAATTCGGCAGCGGCTTGATCAGCTCGTAGCCGACCACGCTTTCGGCGCTAGTGCCCTCGTCATAGCGCCTGGCCACAACTGCCTGCAGGTCGGGTGCGTAAAGCGCGGTGAACTCGTCCCGCGTCTCGCCGGCCTCGCTACTGATCGTCTGCCTGACCGCGAGTACGGAGTATTTGCAGTCACCCAGGCTGAACGTCTCCTTGCCCTTGACGTTGATCTCCAGCGTCTCGGTGCCCTTCGGCGGCTTGTTCGGTGCAAGACGGGCAAACACGATCTTGCTCTTGGCACCCGCCTTCAGCGGGAACACCTTCCTGAGATCGGAAAACGGGATCATCGCCAGCTGCCCCGTGCTGCTGTCGCGAAACACCTCGATCAGCCCGCCGAACAGGTACTGCGACTGCGGCGATTGCGACTGGTATTTGTTGGCAACCGCCACCATTCCGCCCGCCGCCGGGCGAAATTCGCTACGGATGCCGGGCCTTTCGAGAATGAAGCCGGCCTTGGCCGATTTGGCGTCGATGCACCCGGCGCCATGCGCTGCGCTCGTCACCGCCAGAATGGCCATTGTCATGCCGATGGATGCAGTTTTCATGGCGTCCTCTCTGCCCGCGCAAGTTGAATGCCGAAAGCAATGCCAGACCTGGGAGAACGTGTCGACATACTTTACGAGCAACTGGACTGCCGGTCCGCGTCGTGCTGAATTTTAGCGCATGATGCATCGCATTTCCGGCCGGCCGGTTTCCCGGCGCAGCTTCCTGATGAAGGCAGCGGCCGTTGCCGCGGCCGGCGCCGTTTCGCGCCCGGCCTTCGGCCAGACTGGGCAGCGCATCCCGCCCATCGACGCCACTTTCCTGTTCATTGCCGACGTCCATGCCTGCCGCATGGCCAGCGGGTTGAGCCCGCATTGCGAGCAGCAAGGCAAGACCGACGACGCCTTGCTGCGCAACGTCGCCGCACTCAATGGCATCGGCGACAGACAATGGCCGGCCGAAGTCGATGGCGTCGCCACCGGCCTGCGCTCAAAAGGCAGAATCGGCACGCCGCTCGGCCTCGTCGTTGGCGGCGACATCACCGATGACGGCGGCGGCCAGATCACCCAGCCCAGCGAGGGCACGCAGCTGCTTCAGTTCAGCCAGCGCTACCAGCAAGGCGTCGGCCCCGACCGCGTGCACATGCCGGTCTATGTCGGCCTCGGCAACCACGACCTCGACCAGAACGGCCCGCGCTCGCATGTCGACTGGTACCGCCGCGAAATGCGCGACTACGTCGAGGTCAACCACCGCCCCGGTGTGTTCTTCAAGCCGCCGGTGCCGGCCACTGCCTTCGATGTCGCGACCGACTGTTATTCGTGGGATTGGGGCGGCCTGCATCTTGTCCAGACGCACCGCTTCGCCGGCGATACTGCCCATGTCTCCGCCAGCAGCCTGCCATGGCTGAAGCAGGATCTGGCGACCTATGCCGGCGATGGGCGCCCTGTCATCCTTTTCCAGCACTATGGCTGGGACGATTTTTCGATCGAAAGATGGAACGCCGGCAAAAGAACGTTCGACGATGGCGGCACGGGTCCACCGCATTGGTGGAGCGAGGCTGACAGGCAGGCGCTGCTGGCTGCGCTGAAGGGCTATAATGTCGTCGGCATTTTTCACGGCCACCAGCACGCGACGCCGATGATCTATCGCCGTGACGGGCTCGATCTGTTCAAGCCGAAGGCGGCCTTCATGGGCGGTTTCGCGCTGGCGCGGGTGACCAGCAATAGTATGGAAGTGGTTCTGGGCGAGGCCACCGGCAACCACGGCGAGGTCACTTTCACCAACGCCTTCATCAAAAGCCTTACATTCTGAAGTTGAGCGAGCCTGAAAAAGGCGGCACCCGCCGCCTTTCTTCGCTGCCCCAACGAGGCAGGATCAGAGCGCCTTCTTCACCTTGTCCTTCACGTCGCCGTAAGCCTTCTGCATCTTGCCGGTCGCCTTGTCGACGTCGCCTTCGGCCTCGGTGCGCCTGTTGCCGGTGGTCTTGCCGGCGGCCTGCTTGACGGCGCCCTTGGCTTGCTTGGCAACGCCGGCAACCTGATCCTTGTTCACCATCTCGCATCTCCTGAACCGTTCGCCTGGAGAAACGGTCGCGGATCGCTTAGGTTCCGGGTTCTGCCCGTCGATTGGGATAGCTTCCGGCCGCGAAGCCGACAGAATAGGGTGCAGCAGAACGCCCGAACAGACAGGGCCGGAGGGACAATGGCTGAATTCACGCTCTTCATCGGCAACAAGTGTTTTTCGTCGTGGTCACTGCGGCCGTGGCTGGCGATGAAGCATCTGGAGATCCCGTTCGAGGAAGGTCTTGTGCGCCTGCGCACGCCCGAGACCGCGGCCAATCTGGCCAGGATATCGCCGACCGGCCAGGTGCCGGTGCTGAACCATCGGCTGCCGAATGGCGAGGTCCGGATCGTCTGGGAAACCCTTGCCATCCTTGAATATCTCGCCGAGCTGTTTCCCGAGAAAAAGCTGTGGCCGGCCGACATCGGCGCCCGCGCGCTGGCCCGCTCGGCGGCGACAGAGATGCATTCCGGCTTTCGCGAGGTCCGCTATGGCTGGCCGATGAATTTGCGCCGGCCGAAAGGCCACAAGCCGCTCGACGCCGAAGGTGAGGCGCAACGGGCGCGCATCGAAGGGCTATGGCGCGAATGCCGCGAAAAATACGGCAAAGGCGGGCCGTTTCTGTTTGGCCGTTTCACCGCGGCCGATGCCATGTACGCGCCGGTCGTCACCCGCTTCGACACCTATGGTGGCACGCTGGCGCCCGACACCCGCGCCTATGTCGACGCCGTGCTTTCGATCCCGGCGATGCGGCACTGGTATGCCGAGGCGGCGAAAGAGCCTTGGCCGGAGCCCGGCCCAGACGAGTAGAGCCGAGCAAAGCCGGTCTTCCACTTCGCGGCCCGCGGCCTATCTGAAGATCGGGCAGGGGCCTTGGAGACTTCACAATGACTTCTGTTTCTTCCGCACTGGCCGGCAAGGTCGCACTCGTCACCGGCGCCTCCTCGGGCATCGGCGAGGCAACGGCTGTGGCGCTCGCAGCCGCCGGGGCCAAGGTGGCGATTGCCGCACGCCGCGCCGATCGTCTCGAAGCGCTGGCCGCACGTATCGAAAAGGCCGGCGGCACGGCGCTCCGCATCGAGGCCGACGTCACCAGCAACGACGATGTCACCGCCATGGTCGACAAGGTTGTCACCGAATGGGGCCGCCTCGACATACTCGTCAACAATGCCGGGGTGATGCTTCTGTCGCCGGCCGCCGAGGCGTTGCTCGACGACTGGCGCCGCATGATCGAGCTCAACCTGCTGGCGCTGATGGGCGTCACCAAGGCGGCGCTGCCGCATCTCAGGGCCGCCAAGGGTCACATCGTCAATGTCTCGTCGATCGCCGGCCGCGTCGCCAATCCCGGCGCCAGCGGCTATGCCGCAACCAAGTTAGGTGTCGTCGGCTTTTCCGAATCGCTGCGCCGCGAAGTCTACGCCGACAAGGTTCGCGTCACCGTCATCGCGCCTGGCCTGGTGCGCACAGAGCTCGGCGACCACATCACCAATCCGGCGTTCAAGGCTGATCTGGATAAGCGGCTTGCCGCCATGGAGGCGCTGACCGCCGAGGACATCGCCGCGGCCATTTTCTACGCCGTGAGCCAGCCGGCACATGTCAACGTCAACGAGATCGTCATCCGCCCGACCGACCAGGAACGGTGAACGGCGTCAGATATTTCGCTACGCTTCGAATCCCGCTCGCAGGAAATCGCCACACTCCTCGACCAGCCGCGACGGGTCCCTCGCGAGATAGAGGCCGAAATCCGCCATCGCCGCCGGCGGCAGGTTGAAGCGTCCGTTGAGGCTTTGGCAGTCGGGCGGCAGTCCTTCCTGCAGCAGAAGCCCGATGCCGAGCCCGGCCCTCAGCGCCGAGATCAGCGTCGCGAAGGTCGACACGCGGCAGCCGATCTTCCAGCCGATCCCGGCCTCGGCGAGCGAGGCCAGCATTCTGTCCTGCCAGGAGCAGGCGCCTTCGAAGATGATCAGCGGAAGCTCGACCTCGTCATCGATCTCGATCATGCGGCTTGCCGCCCAGACCAGCTGTCGTGACACATGGCCTCGCGGCGCCATTGTGAAGCGCGCCGGATCGGCCATGACGATGTCGCATCTTCCTTCGCCCAGCGACTTGCTGAGATCGCTGCTGCTGGCCGACGTCAGCTCGATCTCCACGGAAGGATGCCGGCGGCGGAATTCGGCGATGATCAACGGCAGCCGCGTTATCGCCAAATCCTCGACGATGCCCAGCCGGACACGGCCGACCAGCCTGCGGCCTTCTATCTCGCGCCTGGCATCGTCACCGATCGCGATGGCCTTGCGGGCGAAGGCGAGCAGGATCTCGCCGGCCTCGGTCAGCGTCACGCCGCGCGGCGAGCGGCGCAGCAGCTCGGCGCCGACTTCACCTTCGAGGCGCTGAAGCTGCATGCTCACCGCCGCCTGCGTGCGGGCAAGCCGATCGGCGGCCCGGCTCACCGTTCCCGTATCGGCCACGGTGACGAAGGCGCGCAGCAGCCGGACGTCGATATCTCCGGTCATAAGAATTCCTGATAGCTGTGTCAGCACTATCAGGCTATCCGAAAGCCCGATCTGAATTCAAGGTCCGCTCGCACGAATGAAAACAGGAGCAGCCACCTTGCCCTACAGAAGAAGATTTGAGGAGTTCGGTGTCGCCTGGCCGTCGCTCGATCGGCCTGCTTTGCCGTTCTCGCCGACGGCTCGGGTCGCCGACATCGTCTATGTCTCCGGTCAGATCCCCGAGATCGGGCAGGAGATCGCTGCGATCGGCCAAGTCGGCGCAGAGATCGATCTGCCCGCGGCCCGGAACGCCGCCCGGCTCTGCGCGGCCAACATCGTCTATTGGCTGGACAAGGAACTGGACGGCAATCTCGACCGCGTCGTGAAATTCGCCAAGCTGACCGTCTATGTGAACGCGGCGGCCGGCTTTGCGGCCTATTCGGAGGTCGGCAACGGAGCATCCGAATTTCTGCTCCATGTTTTCGGCGAGCGTGGCGAGCATGCCCGCTGCTCGCTCGGCATGGCCGGCTTGCCGGCCAATGTTCCGGTCGAAGCCGACGCCATTGTGCATGTCCGCTGATGCACGCCCAAAGCATGCACTCGGGCCTGATCCGAGAGTGCGCAGCGAAACCAGGGGAGGCTTGGCTTGATTAGCGCAAATCTTGAGGGGCGGAAGGTGCTTGTCCTCGGCGGAGGCAAGGGCCTCGGTTTCGGCGTTGCCGAAGCGCTCGCGGCGAAAGGCGCCGAGATCATCCTGGTCGGACGCGGGAAGGAGACCCTGGATGCGGCGCGGTGCGCGATCGAGTCCGCCAGCCCCGTCTGCTCGACCTTCAGCGCCGATCTTTCCGACAACGACAGCGTCTCCCGGCTGATCCGTGCCATCGAGGACGAGCATCAGCGGATCGACATCGTCCTGCTCAATGGCGGCGGCCCGCCGCCCTTCGCGGCCAGCGTCTTCGATGCGAGCGTCTGGGAAAAGCAGTTCACCAGCATGGTGCTGAGCCAGATGCGCATCGCCATTTCTTTCCTGCCAGGCATGCGGGCACGGCGCTGGGGACGCATCATCGCCGTTTCCTCCACGTCCGTCCGCGAGCCGATCCCCGGGCTTACCGCTTCGAACGCGCTGCGTGCGTCGCTCGCCGGCTGGGCCAAGACGCTGGCCGGCGAAGTGGCGGCGGACGGCGTCACGGTCAACCTGTTGCTGCCGGGCCGTTTTGCGACGGACCGGACGAAACAGTTCGACGCCATGGACGCCGCCGACAGGGGTGTCGACGCTGCTGTGATCGCCGCCGAGAGTCAGGCCGAAATCCCGGCAAAGCGCTACGGCACGCCCGCTGAATTCGGCGCCGTTGCCGCATTCCTGGCCAGCGCCGCCGCCGCCTATGTCACCGGCGTGGCGTTGCCGGTGGATGGCGGGCTCAGCCGCGGCATGCTGTGAGGAGCAGGGGCAGCGGCGCGAATGGTCGCATCACACAGGAACGCCCCTCGTGCCTTTTATCTGCGCGGGGGGCGTCCTGTTTGTCGTCCGCCTTTTCTCAAGATCGCTCTTTCGAGAACGGCTTTCGACACCGAAGAAAATGCTCCGGCGCCAAAATGGTTCCCGGCTAAGTGGCTTCGGCTCGCCCGGCTTTCGCTCTCCAATATGCCTGCACGGGCAGTCGCGGCGCCCTCGGCGAGTGTGACAAATCGGTAGTGTCTCAGTTTGAATTTTCAGAATTGGGCGGAAGGCTGCCCGACATGTCAAAGGGCATCACTCGTCTGGCAGCCGCTGCGGCCGCACTGGCGCCTCCTTGGATACCCAAACTTGGCTTGGAATAGAATGACCGATCCATTCGCGCCAATGCGAGGCGAGCCACTTGGGCGATATTGCCACTGCCCCTTCTGCCTTCGCTTCTTTTGGCAGGTAAACGAGCACGTGACCTGCGCCATAGCCGCTGCACCGTACAAGACCCAGACCTGATGCCTCAGACGTTTCAAACAGCATGTACTCTCGGATTTCCTCTACTGGAGTTCGAGCGCGGAAGCGGAACACCGCGCCACGGTAGAGGAGATCGTTTTCCCCTAGTGAACTAAGGGTGGTCCAAGTCAGCATCCTGCCCCTAGACTTCGCCGGTGTTCTTCTTGTATGGGCCCGCGCGACCCGGCTTCGGCGCAACGGCGTCCATCTTCTCGCAAAGATCGGCCATTGACCAGAGCGCCTCGGACTGCCGCCATGGCTGGCGACGTCTTATGCGTCTTATAAATGTGAATGAAGTTGATGCGGACTGCATTGCCGATCACGTCGGCCGGGCGCTTCTGGCCTTTAGGTCCGGTCGGCATTGTTCAAGTCCGCCAACTCGGCTTCTGCCTCAGCTAGCTCCGCTTTATATTCGGCGATCTTCTCAGGCGTTGGTTCCCATATTTCCGGGTCACCCATTGTCAGAGCGCGGATCATAGCAGTTGCCGCAGTTACCCGCGCTTCCGCCGCCTGTCGCAGGAGCGAATTCACAAGGTCGTTCGTTTCGTCTGGTTGCTCACTCATACGGCGAGCGTATAGGACAGAGCGTCGCAACGCGACAAGAGAGGCGTCAAATTTCAAACTGCGACACCACCGACAAATCAAAAAAATTGACACAGCGCGCAAAGAAGTCTATAAGAATTTTGTCGATATTTGTTTGACCGACTTTTGTTATCCGCGTGCTTAGGCGCGCCTTTGGCGAACTTCCCCCATCAAAATCGAGACAAACGTTGTTGTGCATCCGCATGACGGCGAACGAATATTTGCCATGGAAAGGGTTCGTTATGAGCACAGGCACAGTTAAATGGTTCAACGCCACCAAGGGTTTTGGTTTTATTCAGCCTGACGACGGTTCTGCCGACGTTTTCGTCCACATCTCAGCCGTCGAGCGCGCCGGAATGCGCGACATCGTCGAGGGCCAGAAGCTTGGCTACGAGATGGTCCGCGACAACAAGTCGGGCAAGATGTCCGCCGACCAGTTGAAGGCGGCCTAAAACGGAATTAAGCCTCACCGGTGACCACGGATGTACTGGCACCGGTGAATGGCAAATTCCAGCGCATGGTGGCGGGGAGGTTAAGTCCCCGCTCATGCGCATGAGAAGAACGTTTCCTTGCGCGTCTCTCGGGATGCGCAGGCGTTCTCATGGGAGGTCAGGCGGTGCCTGGCCTTTTTCATTTTTGCGCTTCGACCGCCGAAAGAGCGCTGCTCGACGGCCCGGACGTGCTAAGAGGCTGTTTCGAAATTCGCTCCGGCGAGTCATATGGTGGTGGTTTCGAGAACCGGAGCGCAGCGGACATTTGGGTCCGTGAGCACCGGAAGCGCAGAAAACCCCATCAGATGGCCGTCAGAGTAGAATTTCCAAACGGTCTCTAAGGACGTTCCAGCAATTTGAAACCGGCTGCCGTATTGCTTTGTGCGGGATCCTGGCCGAAAGACCAGTCTCGCCACTTTTCGGCGGCGTGCTCCGAACCGGGAGAAAGACCTTGACCGCAACTTCAAAAAAACCCCGCGACCAGGCCGAATCCATTTTCAGCAAGACGCGGACCCAGTCGATGTCGCTCGACCGCATCAATTCCGAACGGGATGCCGTCAGCCAGGCCCGCGAAGCCAAGACCGCGCGGCTGCGCGAATTGCGCCTGGAGAAGGAAGCCGACGACATGGCGGCGGCGGTTGCGCTCGCAGCCTCGCCAAAACGCGCAGGCAAACGCTGATGGCCACCAAACGCGTGCCTCAAAAGGCGATCGCCGCCGATTCGACCATCGCCGATGTCGTGGGTGAACTAGACAAGCCGGTCGAATATGTCCGGCGCGTGCTCGAAAAGCTTGAGCGCTGCCGGCGTGTCCACGGCGATGCTCAGGTGCGGCTCGGCGTGCGCGGCCGCGCCGAATGCCCCAATTATCTGATCGAATATGTCCGGGAAAACGCCAAGACGCACGAGCGCGTGACCTATCCGGATGCTGCCTACAGCGGCAGCACGCATCGCGAACTGGCGCCCCGGCACATCGAGGAAGCCAGGAACTGGTCGCCCGAAGAAATGAACATCACGGCCGTTTCGGCGCTCATCGGCCGCCTTCGCAATCCGAATGCGCCATCATCGCGTTTCTCTGACGAGGATTGATATGGCAATCAAGTTTTCCGCCAAGGGCCAGCCGGCAGCGCCTGCTGCCGCCGTGAAGCCGGCCAAGCCGGCGGCCGCGCCAAAAACCGGCGAAGCCGCCGAAGCGGGCACCGATCTGTTCAGGTCGCCGGCGGAAGCACCGCCGCGCAAGCCCAAGAAGAAATAGCGTCCTTGCAGCAAAATGCCGGCCGGAAATCTGCGCCAAGGCTGCTTGCCCTGGCGGTCGCAGAGGAGTTTTCGTCGCCACAAGAGGGCGTCGGTCCGATTGCCTTCGATTGCCAGACCTGTGGCGCCTGCTGCGCCTACTCGTCCAGATGGCCGCGCTTCTCCACCGAGGATGACGCGCAGCTCGACCTTATCCCGCAAAAATACGTGGCTGCCGACGAAGCCGGCATGCGCTGCGACGGCGCGCGCTGTTCGGCACTGTGCGGCGAGGTCGGCAAGTCAACGGCCTGCGGCATCTACGACATCCGCCCCGACGTCTGCCGCGCCTGCATGCCGGGCGATGACGACTGCCTGATCGCGCGTCGGGCTCACGGTCTGCCGACGCTGTAATGACGGCCCTCGGGCTGGCGTCCCAGTTTGAATTTCGTCAATCAGATGCGCGAAAGTCGCTGCGGTAGAGGCCGGGCGATCGTCCGGTCAATCGTTTGAATGCCTGCGAGAACGACGGCACCGATTCATATCCGACGGCGCGCCCGATCTCGCCAATGTTCTGGTTCGTTTCCCGCAGAGCCCTGGCGGCAAGGTTCATCCGCCACCGGGTCACATAGGACAGCGGCGGCTGTCCTACCAGTTGAGCGAAGCGACGCGCGAAGGTGGCCCGCGACTGTGCTGCGCCGCTGGCAAGGGAAGCGATGGTCCAGGGATTGCCCGGCCGCTCGTGGATCAGGCGCAAAGCCTGCGCAATGCCTTTGTCGCGCAAGGCGCCAAACCATCCCCCTGTTCCGAGTGGCTGATGTTCGATCCAGGCACGCAACAAGAAGATCAGCGTGCTGTCGAGAAGGCGTGGGGCGACAATGTCGTGGCCGCCGAGATCGCCTTTCGCTTCGACCTGCAGAAGTTCCAGGGCAAGCCGCAGCGGCTCGCTGGTGCCAATCTGATTTCGGGTCAAATGGATCAGCGGAGGAAGCAGCGAAACCATCGGGTATGGCCCGACGCCGTCGAGTGAATATCTAGCACAAAGAAGAGTTGTCGCGTCGCTCTCGCTTTTCGGTTCCAGTCCGCTCCGATTTGCGGAAAGGACGGCGGATATCGATGCCGTCGGTGCATCCGCCGGATTGCAAAGGGCATGCCCGATACCGCTCGCGACAAGGATGACATCTCCCTCGCCTAAGCGGATCGGCTCTTTTTGACCAGTCAGCCGCAACCAGCATTCGCCGTTCTGTATGACGTGGATGGCGGCATTCCTTGTCGGATCCACCGAAATACCCCATGGCCGATGCAGCGTCGCGCTGCCGATCATGGCGCTGCCAAATCGCAGCGAAGCAAGAACTTCGGACAAGGCGTCCATGAGAACCATCCTCCGACAATGAACCGACGACGATATTAGACGATTGGATAAGAATCCAGGCGAATAGCGTATCGACCATCTCACAAGCGTGGCTGATCATGTTGGCAATATCGGCCTGCGGACGCCCTGTCCACATCGGGCAGAAGCAGGCACCTCACGGAGCAAAAACATGCGTGACGAACCATCAAATCCAGTTCCAGCCAAGATCCATAATTCGCTCGAGACCAACAAAACGATCGTCCTGGACTTCATCGACAAAGCAGTAAACCAGGGCAACATCGAAGCTGCTTCGATGCATTTTGGCGAACGCTACATCCAACACAATCCGAACATTGCGGATGGTGCGGACGGCTTCAAAGCCTATCTGCAGCAGCTCAAACAGTCATTTCCCCTCGTGAAGGGAGAGGTGAAGCGGATTTTTGCCGAAGGGGATTTCGTCATCGTGCACATGCACGCAAAACGCGAACCGGAGGAGGAGGGCCTGGCCATTGTCGACATTTTCAGGCTGAAGGACAGCAAGCTGGTCGAACACTGGGAAGTTCGGCAGCCCGTCGCGGACAGCAAGCTGCACGCCAACAGCATGATCTGAATGCGCATAGGCTCTCAGGCTGGCTTGTGCCCGCACGTTTCGCTTATTACGCTGCCGGCGGCAGGGCCAGCACCGGGAGACCATCCGTGAGCATCGAATTTCTGTTGACGTCGCTGATTGTCGTGGCTTCGCCCGGTACCGGCGTTCTCTATACGCTGAGCGCCGGGCTTTCGCGTGGCGCGCGCGCCAGCATCATTGCCGCTTTCGGCTGCACGCTCGGCATCATTCCGCACATGGCGGCCGCCATCACCGGCCTCGCGGCTCTGCTGCATACCAGTGCCGTCGCCTTCGAGACGCTGAAATATCTCGGCGTCGCCTATCTTCTCTACATGGCCTGGAACACGCTGAAGGAGAAGGGCGGCCTGAGCGTCGACGAAAATGTGGCGCCGCGCTCGGCCGGCAAGGTGATCACTTCGGGCATCCTCATCAACATCCTCAATCCGAAGCTGTCGATCTTCTTCTTTGCCTTCCTGCCGCAATTCGTCAGCACCACCGAACCGCATGCGCTGTCGCAGATGCTGGAGCTCAGCAGCGTCTTCATGCTGCTCACCTTCGTGGTCTTTGTCGGCTACGGCGTTTTCGCGGCGTCAATCCGCAGCCATGTCGTGTCGCGGCCAAAGGTGCTGACCTGGATGCGCCGTACCTTCGCCGGAGCCTTTGTCATGCTCGGCGCCAAACTGGCGCTGGCGGACCGGTAGACAGGAAGGTCGCGGGCAGCGCAAATCTATCCCTTCACATAGCCCATGGCCTCGACAATCTGCCCGTCCGCCACGCGCATCAGGTTGACGCCGCGCAGCGAATTGCCGTCGCCCATCCAGTAGCGCCAGCGGATCGTCGCCCGATCGCCGGCGACGAAAGTTTCTTCGATGTCGAAGCGCGTGCCGGGTCCGGTCGCGATCGCCGACCACAGTTCGACGCAGGCGCCCTTGCCGATGCGGCGGGCGCCGTCGGGGGCCGGCGTGGTGTTCTCGATCACGCAATCTTCCGCCACCAGATCGTCGAGCGCCGACGGGTCGTGGCGCTGGAAGACGTCGTTGTAGCGCCGCATGATCTCGGCCGTTTCGGCGGAGCGTTTGGCCGCGGCGATGTCGATGACGAGTTCCGGTGTCATTGGATATTCCTTCCCTTCAGTGATCGGTAGCGGTTTCGACGAGGCGGGCCTTGAGCGTGATTACGGCGACGCCGGCCAGCGCCCGCGATACCAGGCAGCTCTCCTTGGCGATCTGCGCCAGCCGCTCGAACTCCGCCGCCGCCAGCCCGGCGACGCTTGCCTCAGTCTCCAGCTCGATGCGGGTCAGCGTCGGTCCGGCCGCGGTGGCGCCGAGATGTGCTTTCGCGATCGTGTGGATGCGCGCGGGAGTGTAACCTTCGCGGCCGAGGACGGCGCTCAGCGCCATCGAGAAGCAGCCGGCATGCGCCGCCCCAATCAATTCCTCGGGGTTGGTGCCGGGACCGTTCTCGAAACGCGACGGGAACGAGTAGGCGCCTTCGAAGACGCCGCTGCCGAGCTTCAGCCGGCCCGAACCTTCCTTCAACGATCCCTGCCATTGGGCCTCTGCTTCACGAATGGTCATAATGGTCATTGTGCCTCTCCTTTGATTTGAGGGGTCGATCAGATTTTGGGGCGGACCAGTCAGGCGCTGTCGACGACCACTTTCCCGAAGACGTCGCCTTGCTGGAAATAGCGATAGGCGTCGTTGGCCTCGTCGAAGGCGAACACCTTGTCGATGACAGGCTTAAGCCGATGCACCGAGATGGCGCGCAGCATGGCTTCGAGGTTGGTGCGATTGCCGACGAACAGGCGGCTGATGGTGGCGAGGCTGCGCTGGTAGACCGGGCCGGGGATCTGCACCGTCCCGCCTTTCGCATCCTGTATGGTGAGAAGCACGATGCGCCCGTAAAGCGCGCAGGCGATCATCGACTGCGCGAAGGTCGGCGGGCCGCCGGTCTCGACGACGAGGTCGATGCCGCCGGTCTGCTCTCGTACCGCAGCACCCCATTCCGGCATGTCGGCGGTCGAGACGACGAGGTCGGCGCCCAGCGCCTGCAGCCGGTCCAGCTTCTCGTTGCGCGAGCTGACTGCCACGACACGGCAGCCGAGCAGCTTGGCGAATTGCAGCGCAAATAGCGCGACGCCACCTGAACCGATGACAAGAACCCATTGGCCGGGCTTCGGCATTTCGGCCGCCGTCACGGCATTCCAGGCGGTCAGGCCGGCGCAGGTTAGTGTCGCCGCTTGATGCCAGTCGAGATGATCGGGAAGCCGCACCGCCCATTGCTCGTCGAGCACGGCGTATTCGGCCAGCATCCCGTCCAGCGTGCAGCCAAGCTGGTCGATCAGACCGGCATTGATGCGGCCATCGATCCAGCGCGCAAAATAACTGCCGGTGACGCGGTCACCGACGGCAAAGCGGGTGACGGCCTCGCCGACGGCAACGACTTCGCCGGCGCCGTCGCTCAGCGGGATAACGCCTTGGCGCGGCGCCAGCGGGTAGGTGCCGTTGAGGATCATCGTATCGCGGCGGTTGAGCGCGGTGGCGCGGACACGCACGACGATCTCGTGCGGCTTCGGCGTCGGCTGCGCCTCGTCGCGCATCACCAGGCACTTGGTCCCGCAGGTTCCTTCAAGACGATAGCTGCGCATTTGCCTCTCGATATGTAGACTGATCTACATATTATGTAGACCGATTGTCATATTCGAGGCAAGGTCTATAATGCTCACTCCTGACAGAGGTTGACATGGCGAACGACACCCGTACCCGCATACTCGAGACCACGGGGCGCCTGCTTCGGCAGCGCGGCTATCACGGCACTTCGCTCAACGACATATTGAGCGCCTCAGGCGCGCCGAGAGGCTCGCTCTATTTTCATTTTCCGGGCGGCAAGGACCAGTTGGTCATCGAGGTGACGCGCGACAGCGTCGAGGACGTCTCGAAAAGGCTGGGCGAGGCCCTTGCAGCCGAAAAGGACCCGGCGGTGGCCGTCCACCACATCTACCAGTCGGTCGCGCGCATGCTGGAAGACAATCGGTTCACGCTCGGTTGCCCGATCGCGCCCGTGGTGTTGGACTCGCCGATCGACATGCCGGAACTGGCCGAGTTGTGCCGCTCCGCCTTCGAGCAATGGATAGGCTTGCTCAGGGCGGCCTTCGTCAGGGCAGGGGTGCCCGAGCGCCGCGCGCATGCGCTGGCACTGCTGGTCGAATCATCGCTGGAAGGGCTGATGGTGATCGCACGCGCCACCCACGACCGCGCCCCGGTGCTGGCGGTAGCCGATGAGGTCGCGGCGCTGATTGAGGGCGCTTTGCCGGCCAAGAGTGCCACTGCCGCGGTGCATTGATATCGCCGCTTGAGCCGGGGCAGCCCGCTATGAAGCAAACAAAAAGGGCGGCATCGCTGCCGCCCTTTCCGAAAGCTTGCGAGATTGGCTGGATTAGAAATCCATGCCACCCATGCCGCCCATGCCGCCGCCGCCCATGCCGCCAGGCATGCCGCCGCCAGCCGACTCCTTCTTCGGAGCCTCCGCGATCATGGCTTCGGTGGTGACCAGCAGGCCGGCGACCGAGGCCGCGTCCTGCAGAGCCGTGCGCACAACCTTGACCGGATCGACGATACCCATGGCGATCATGTCGCCATATTCGCCGGTCTGGGCGTTGTAGCCGAAGGTTGCCCCCTTGTTCTCAAGGATCTTGCCGGCAACGATCGATGCTTCCGCACCGGCGTTGGCCGCGATCTGGCGGGCCGGAGCCTGCAGCGCGCGGCGCACGATGTTGATGCCGGCGGCCTGGTCGGAGTTGGCGCCGGTTGCCTTGATGCTCAGCGAAGCGCGCAGCAGTGCGACGCCGCCGCCGGGAACGATGCCTTCTTCGACGGCCGCGCGGGTCGCGTTGAGGGCGTCATCGACGCGGTCCTTCTTTTCCTTGACTTCCACTTCGGTCGCACCGCCGACGCGGATGACGGCAACGCCGCCCGCCAGCTTGGCGAGACGTTCCTGCAGCTTCTCCTTGTCGTAGTCCGAGGTGGTCTCCTCGATCTGCTGCTTGATCTGGGCGACGCGGCCCTGGATCTCGGCCTTCTTGCCGGCGCCGTCGACGATGGTGGTGTTCTCCTTGGAGATCGACACCTTCTTGGCGCGGCCGAGCATGTTCAGGCCGACATTCTCGAGCTTGATGCCGAGGTCTTCGGAAATGACCTGGCCACCGGTGAGGATGGCGATGTCTTCCAGCATGGCCTTGCGGCGATCACCAAAGCCCGGCGCCTTGACGGCGGCGATTTTCAGGCCACCGCGCAGCTTGTTGACGACCAGCGTGGCCAGGGCCTCGCCTTCGACATCTTCCGAGATGATGACCAGCGGCTTCGAGGTCTGCACGACGGCCTCGAGGATCGGCAGCATGGCCTGCAGATTGGAGAGCTTCTTCTCGTGGAGAAGAATGTAGGCGTCTTCCAGATCCGCAACCATCTTCTCGGCGTTGGTGACGAAGTAGGGCGAGAGATAGCCGCGGTCGAACTGCATGCCTTCAACGACTTCAAGCTCGGTCTCGGCGGTCTTGGCTTCCTCGACGGTGATGACGCCCTCATTGCCGACCTTCTGCATCGCTTCCGCGATCATCGAGCCGACCGAAACGTCGCCATTGCCGGCGATGGTGCCGACCTGGGCAACCTCTTCCGAGGTCTTGATCTTCTTGGCGTTCTTGATCAGCGTTGCGACGACGTCGGCGACGGCGAGGTCGATGCCGCGCTTGAGGTCCATCGGGTTCATGCCGGCGGCAACCGCCTTGTGGCCTTCCTGGACGATCGACTGTGCCAGAACGGTCGCGGTCGTAGTGCCGTCGCCGGCGATGTCGTTGGTCTTCGAAGCAACTTCGCGAACCATCTGCGCGCCCATGTTCTCGAACTTGTCTTCAAGCTCGATTTCCTTGGCGACGGTGACGCCGTCCTTGGTGATGCGCGGTGCGCCGAACGACTTGTCGATGACGACGTTGCGGCCCTTGGGGCCGAGCGTGACCTTCACCGCGTCGGCGAGGATGTTGACGCCGCGCAGCATGCGCTCGCGAGCGTCGCGGGAGAATTTTACGTCTTTGGCAGCCATTTTTAGCTCCTGGCAGGGGCTTGGATTGAGCCCGAAGATTTAAATGAGGGTGAGGCCGATATTCAGCCGATGATGCCCATGATGTCGGATTCCTTCATGATCAGAAGGTCTTCGCCATTGAGCTTGACTTCGGTGCCCGACCACTTGCCGAACAGGATGCGGTCACCGGCCTTGACGTCCAGCGGGACGAGCTTGCCGGCTTCGTCGCGGGCGCCGGAACCGACGGCGATGATCTCGCCTTCCTGCGGCTTTTCCTTAGCCGTATCGGGGATGATGATCCCGCCCGCGGTCTTGGATTCGGATTCGACCCGACGAACGACCACGCGGTCATGAAGCGGGCGGAACTTCGACTTTGCCATTTTTTATTCCTCGATGAGAATGGTGAGAACAGTTCCTCCGTCCGGCGGCGCCGGACATGTGGTTAGCACTCATCTTGGGGGAGTGCTAACGTGGCGCTGAAATAGGCTGGCAACTCGCGCGAGTCAAGGCGCCCGCTGGGCATAATCAGGACAATTGCTTCAAACGGATACTTGACCAAGTCAACTAAATCGCTGATTTTGCCGGGAGGAGGATGCCATGACCATTCATCATCACCCAGGCAAGGAGCGGATCGACGCGGTGCGGGCCTTCAACCGCTTCTACACCCGCCAGATCGGGCTGCTCGACGAAGGGCTCCTGAAAAGCACCTTCTCGCTGACCGAGGCGCGGGTGCTCTATGAGCTGGCGCATCGCGATGGCCTGACCGCCACCGACCTTGCGCGCGATCTCGGCCTCGATGCCGGTTATCTCAGCCGGCTGCTGAAGAAGTTCGAGGAGCGTGATCTGGTCGAGCGCGCCACGATCGAGGCGGATGCGCGGCGCTCGTCGATCGCGCTGACCAAGGCCGGGCGGCAGGCCTTCGCGCCGCTGAACCAGGGTTCGCACGACCAGGTCGCGGCATTGCTCGACCGACTTTCGGTTGCCGAACAGGACAGGCTGGTCAGGGCCATGCAGACGGTGCAGCGTCTGCTGGGCGGAAGCACCGAGCCCAAAATTCCCTATATGCTGCGGCCTCTGCAAATCGGCGACATCGGCTGGATTATCCATCGCCAGGGCCTGCTCTACGCGCAGGAATATGGCTGGGACGAAACCTATGAAGCGCTGGTCGCCGAAATCCTCGGCGCATTCGTCAAATCCTTCGATCCGAAATGGGAACGCAGCTGGATCGCCGAGCGGCAAGGCGAGGTCGTCGGCTCGGTCTTCGTCGTGCGCCAGTCGGACGCGGTGGCGAAGTTGCGCCTGCTCTATGTCGAGCCGTCGGCGCGCGGCCTCGGCATCGGCAAGCGGCTGGTCGAGGAATGTATCGGCTTTTGCCGCGCCACGGGTTACACGACACTGACGCTGTGGACCAACGGCGTGCTCGCCGCCGCTCGCCACATCTATGAGGCTGCGGGCTTTAAATTGACCAACGAGGAGCGCCACCATTCCTTCGGCAAGGATCTGGTCGGCCAGAACTGGAATATGGAGCTGTAGCAGCGCCGCAGAATTTCGAGCATCGGCCTGGGGCGGTCGCTCAGGTCGCAGGCTTGATGTTTTGGTTCAAGCGAAAGAAATTGGTGGGATCATACTTGTTCTTTAGTGCGGCCAACCTCGGATAATTCTCGCCGTAAGCCGCCAGAACCCGATCAGTGCCTTCTTCGCCGAGATTATTCGCATAGACGCCGCCGGTCGAGAACGGTCTCATTGCATCCCACAGGTCGCGCGCCCATCGGATGTGCGTTTCGTCGTCAGACGGGTAGTCCCAGATCGTAAAGCGCATCCCGATTGGCGTAGGGCGTTCCGTCCATCGGTACTCGCGAGATGGCGCCGCCAACCTGCTGCAGGACCAGAAGCGATTCGCTGGGTGCAGTCATGTAAGCCGCAAGCATGGTATCGATCGCCTGATCTGTGATTTCGCGCATGAACTGCGCCTTCCAGTAGTAGCGCCGCCCGCGCGGAAAGAGGCTGTCCCCGGCCGATTGGATTTGAAGATAGGGGACAGGAGCAATCCGGCGCTCAACTGGCGTGCCATGAATGATTTGCTGGCCTTCGTCGAGTGGGCCGATGTAGCACGCCGATATGCTGAAGAAGCGTTCGCCCGAGGGCGCCGTCACAAGCGCTGCATCCAGGCTCAGCTCATCCGGGGCGCCGCTCGAGAACCGCATGGCTTCGCGTTACAAGCGCCCGGCGTAATAAATTGCTAACTACGATCGCCCTGCACCAACTGCCATGCACACTCGCCGGCTTCTGGCACAATCCGGCTCCTTGAATTATGAGCACGCTTATTATATATGTCGCTCATGGTTTCCGACGGCATCGACAGATTAGGCTTTTTGATCCACGACGTGCAGCGCCTGATGCGCAAGCGCTTCGAGGCGCGCGCCAGTGGTTTCGGCCTTTCTTCAGCGCAATGGCGGCTTCTGGTACGTGTCGCCAAGGAGGCGGGTGTCGCGCAGGCGCGGCTTGCCGAGCTTCTCGAAATCGAGCCGATCAGCGTCTCGCGTCTTGTCGATCGCATGGAGGAGGGCGGCTGGATCGAGCGCCGTCCCGACGCAACCGACAGGCGAGTGCGCATGATTTTCCCGACCGCCAAGGCAAACGCGGCCTACACCCACGTCAAGAGCCTTGCCGGCGAGGTCTATGAGGAATCGCTCGTTGGCGTTTCGCCGGAAGATCGCCGCGTCCTGGTCAGGGCGCTGGAGACAATGGTGCAGAATCTTGCAGATGGTGAGGCGCCGCCCTCGGAAAAAGTGAAGAATACGGAAGGCACAGCAGCATGAACGCGGTAGCCAAACTAGATGAGAATGCGGCCAAGCTGGAGATGGAAGCTCCCGCGAAGCCGGCGGCAGCTCCGGTAACGGTCGCTCCGCAGATAGCTCCGGCGCCGGTGGCGCCGAAGCAGAAGCGCCGTGCCGGCCGCTTCCTTTTGATGTTTGTGCTGCCCGCTGCGTTGATCGCCGGCGGCAGCTATGTCTGGGTGACCGGCGGCCGCTATCAGGAGACCGAGAACGCCAATCTGCAGCAGGCCAAGGTGTCGATAGCCGCCGATACGGCGGGCCGCATCGTTCAGGTCGACATTTTCGACAACCAGTCTGTCAACCAGGGCGACGTGTTGTTCGCTATCGATCCCGAGCCCTACCGGATCGCATTGGCCCAGGCCGACGCGGCGGTGGCCGGCGCACGGCTCAATGTCGAGCAGTTGCGTGCGGCCTACAGCCAGGCGCTGGCGCAGGAGAAGTCCGACGAAAGCCAGGTCCAGTACGCGCAGTCGCAATATGACCGCGCCGCCGACCTTGCCCAGAAGGGCATCAACGCCAAGTCGTCTCTGGACGAAGCCAAGAACGACCTCGACAAGGCGAAGCAGCAGCTGGCCGTGGCCGAGCAAGGGATCGTCAGCGCCAAGGCGGCACTTGGCGGCAATCCCGACATCGAGACCGACAAGCATCCAACGGTAATGGCGGCGCTCGCCGCACGCGACAAGGCGGCCTACGATCTGGTCCAGACCACGGTCAAGGCACCCGCCGACGGCATCATCAGCCAGGCCGCTTCGTTCAAGGTCGGCCAGTATGTCGGTTCGGGCACGCCGCTGTTTTCGCTGGTCGAGACCGGCGACACCTGGGTCGACGCCAATTTCAAGGAAACCCAGCTCACCAACATGAAACCCGGCCAGAAGGCCGAAATCATGGTCGATACTTATCCGGGCAAGACATTCGAAGCCACCGTCAAGGCGATCGGCGCCGGCACCGGCGCCGAGTTCTCGCTGCTGCCCGCGCAGAACGCTACCGGCAACTGGGTCAAGGTCACGCAGCGCATTCCGGTCCGCCTGGAATTGACCGATGCCGACGCCAAGGCGGCGCTGCGCACCGGCATGAGCGCGACCGTCACGGTGGACACCGGCGTTTCCCGTGGGCTGCCGAGCATTTTCCGCCGCGCCACGGCAGGCGAGGCCAGGTAAAGAGGCCTGGTAGCGGCCGCATAGCAAACAGCGAGATGGATGCAGGATTGGTCCGAGGGAGGCGCGGGAAAAGTTGAATGCGTGGACGGGCTGCGCTGTAGCCTGCCTGAGCAGACAACGCCGCGCAGGATCTTCGGTCCTCAGGTTTCCGGGCGGCAGGCGCCCGCTTTGTCGAGACGCTCAGTCGATGTAACCCCCACATCGATGCTCGCGTCCCACCGCGATGAGGGTCTCTCTACAGCGGGGCCTCGCCGTCCGGAAACCTAATGTACACGTTTTTGTTACCTGCTGGAAGTTTTACGTCATGAGCAGCCCAGAACCCTTTCGCGAAGTACCGCACCGCGGCCTGATCACAGTTGCGCTCATGCTTGCGACGATCATGCAGGCGCTCGACACGACGATCGCCAACGTTGCGCTGCCGACCATGACCGGCGATCTCGGCGCCTCCCCCGACAACATCAACTGGGTGCTAACCTCCTACATCGTTGCCGCGGCGATCATGACGCCGGTGACCGGCTGGCTTGCCGACCGCTTCGGCCGCAAGGAGCTGTTCCTGACGGCCGTGGTCGGTTTCACCGTCTTTTCAATGCTGTGCGGCATCGCCTGGAGCCTTGAGACCATCGTTTTGTTCCGGCTCATGCAAGGCGTGTTCGGCGCGGCCATCGTGCCGCTGTCACAGACCTTCCTGCTCGACATCAACCCTAGGGAACGCCACGGCCAGGCCATGGCCATCTGGGGCGCCGGCATCATGCTGGGACCAATCCTTGGCCCGACGCTGGGTGGCTGGCTGACCGAGAATTTCAATTGGCGCTGGGTGTTCTTCATCAACCTGCCGGTCGGCATCATCGCCTTCCTTGGCATGGCGGCATATCTTCCCAGCGTCCCCCGGCGAGTGCGCAGCTTCGATTTCTTCGGCTTCACCATGCTCTCGCTCGGTGTCGGCGCGCTGCAGCTGATGCTCGATCGCGGCGGCGAGGTCGACTGGTTTTCCTCGATCGAGATATGGATCGAGCTTGGTCTTTCCATCACCGGTTTCTGGGTATTCACCATCCACACGTTGACGGCGGAGCACCCCTTTATCGACCCGAAGATCTTTCTCGATCGCAATTTCGTCACCGGGCTCGCGTTCATCTTTGTCATGGGCGTGCTCATCCTGGCGAGCATGTCGCTGCTGCCGCCAATGCTGTCGACCATCTTCGGTTATCCGACCCTCACCATAGGCATCGTCTTGGGCCCGCGCGGTGTCGGCACGATGATCGCGATGCTGTTCGTCGGGCGGATCATGCACAGGGTCGATGCCAGGATCCTCGTCGTCATCGGCTTCCTGCTGACCGCGCAATCGCTCTACACGATGTCGAGCTTTTCGCCGCAGATGGACAACTGGCTTATCCTCAGTTCCGGCGTCATCCAGGGCCTTGGAATGGGAATGGTGTTCGTGCCGCTGTCCACCGTGGCTTTCGCCACGCTCGACGCACGTTTCCGCACCGATGCAACGGCGCTGTTCAGCCTGGTGCGCAATCTTGGCTCGTCGATCGGCGTATCGGTGGTGACGGTTCTGCTGGTACGCAACACGCAGATCAACCATGCCGAGCTTTCGGCCTACATCAATCCGTTCAATCCCAACCTCTGGGCGGCATCGCCGGCAGCGGCGGGCGGCGATCCGACGGCGCTGTCGCTGATGGATCGCATGGTCAATGTCCAGGCGATGATGATCTCCTACGTCAATGACTTCAAGCTGCTGATGATGATGACGCTGCTTGCTGTCCCGTTTGTTTTCCTGCTGCGCAAGCCAAAGGCTGCGCCGCCCGCCGGTGGGGCGCCTGCCGCGCATATGGACTAAGCCTCAGGGCTTACGGCAACCGCGACCGGCCACGGTTTCCGTTGCCGTGCCGGTCGCGTCGGCGTTGAGCCAGGTTCACCTGCCATTAGTATATCCGGACCAATATGCAGTCGCTTTTGGGTTGAAGGCGAGCCTCCTTTGCTTGCCTCAAGCATCAGCGGGAGGAATTGTGTTTGGCCACGAAGTCATCCAGGCAAACCGCCGACGCGCCCGAATCCGCAAATTTGACGACGCTGGCACAACTGGCGACTGCCTCGTATGAGGCCCTCGAGTGCGAGCTTCGCGCCACGATTGCGGCACTTCAGGACCAGGCACTGCGGTTCCAGACCGCGATAGAGAACATCTCGCAAGGCATCTGTTTCTTTGATGCCGGTGAACGGCTGATCCTGTGCAATCGACGCTACGCGGAAATCTATCGCCTTGCCCCGGAGCAATTGCAGCCGGGTGCGGCGCTGCGCGAAATCGTCGAGCGGCGCGTCGCTGTCGGAACCTCGGCAATGAATGCGGACGCTTATCTGGCGTTGGCCCGGGCAGTCAATTCGGGCACGGCTTCGGGGAACTGGACAGCCGAGCTCGCCGATGGCCGGACAATTCAGGTCTGCCATCAGCCGATGCCTGACGGCGGCTGGGTGGCCACGCATGAGGACATCAGCGAGCTCAGCGCCAACCGCTTGGTCGTCGACGAGCGTATCTCCTTGCAGACGCTCATCGACCTGGTGCCTGACTACATGTGGGTGAAGGACACCGAAAGCCGCTTCGTCGTCGCCAACCGAGCCATTGCGTCCGACAGCGGTCGAGACAGCACGAGCGACATGATCGGTCTGAGCGACTTCGACCTTCACGCGCCGGATCTTGCGCAGAAATTTCGCCTCATCGAGCAGCAACTGATGCGCGACGGACAACCGATGATCGACGAGGAGGAGTTCGTCGTCGATGCGTCAGGCACCGGCAAATGGTTCCTGTCTACGAAACTGCCGTTGCGCAACGTTCAGAACAACATTTTCGGCCTCGTCGGCATTGCCCGCGACATCACTGCGCGCAAGCAGGCCGAAATCCTTCGCGACGGGCAGGCGCATATCCTCGAGATGATCGCAAAGAGCGCTCCCCTCGAAGACGTGCTCGAGCGGCTCATGCGTCTGGTCGAGTCCCAACTGGCGGGGATATTCGGTTCGGTCTTGCTGCTCGACAAGGATGGCAGCCACTTGCGCCACGCCGCCGCGCCGAGCCTGGCGAGAGACTACACCGACGCCGTCGACGGCGCCGCGGTGGGCCCAAGGGCAGGGTCTTGCGGTACCGCAGTCTATCGGCGCGAGCCGGTGATTGTCGCTGATATCATGCAGGATCCGCTTTGGCAGAACTATCGCGAACTCGCGCGGCCACACGGTTTGCGTTCATGCTGGTCGACGCCGATCCTGTCGCATCAGGGCGCCGTGCTCGGCGTCTTTGCGATGTATTCTATGACGGTGCGCGAGCCGACCGAGGCCGAGACCCGCCTCATCGATTTCACCACGCGCATCGCCGGGATCGCCATCGAACGCAAACAGGCCGAAGACCGGATCCACTTCATGGCCAATCATGACGTGCTGACCGGGCTTCCCAATCGCGCCTTGTTGGAGGACCGGCTTTCACAGGCGGTCTTGTACGCCCAGCGATACGATCGCTGGGTGACAGTGGTGTTCATTGATCTAGACAATTTCAAATTCGTCAACGACACGCTCGGCCACAATGCCGGCGACGAGCTTCTGAAGACCGTCGCAAGTCGCATGGTCGACTGCGTCCGGGCGACCGATACCGTCGTGCGGCTTGGCGGCGACGAATTCGTCGTCGTGCTTTTCGACCAGCCGGCGAACGTCGATCTCGTTTCCGAGACCTTGCAAAAGCTCAGGGCTGCTCTCGCCGAGCCGGTTCGGCTCGGAGCGCATCTTGTGCGGGCGACGGCCAGCATCGGCATTGCCAACTATCCCAAGGATGGGACGGATCCCGATACGCTGCTGGCAAATGCCGACGCGGCCATGTATCGCGCCAAGGAGTTCGGCCGCGATAATTTCCAGTTTTACGCTCCGGAGTTCAACACCAGGGCGCATGAAAAATTCGTGCTTCAGGAAGAGTTGCGAAACGCCTTGGCGCGTTCGGAATTCACGCTGCTCTACCAACCGCAGGTGGACCTTCGGTCAGGTCGGGTTTTTGCCGTCGAGGCGCTGATACGCTGGAACCACCCAACGCTTGGCACGGTAATGCCGACGATGTTCATCCCGACCGCCGAGGAGACAGGTCTGATCGTACCGATCGGCGACTGGGTTCTGCATGAGGCGTGCCGGCAGAACAAAGCCTGGCAAGACGCGGGGCTGCCGCCCTTGACCGTTTGCGTGAATGTGTCGGCGCGGCAATTCAGGGAGCGCAACCTGATCGATCGCATCGTCAGCGCGCTGAAGGACAGCGGCCTGGAGGCCAGGTATCTCGAGCTGGAGGTGACCGAGAGCCTTATCATGCAGGATATCGAGCTGGCGGTCGCCACCATGAACGCCCTGCAAAGCCTGGGTGTCCAGATCTCGATCGATGATTTCGGCACCGGCTATTCCAGCCTCAGCGCACTCAAGACCTTTCCCGTGGCGCGGCTAAAGATCGACAAGTCCTTCATCAAGGATCTCGCCGCCGACGAGAACGATCAGGCTGTGGCCAGCGCGGTGATTTCATTGGGGCAAAATCTCAACCTGAGGGTCATCGCCGAGGGCGTTGAGACAGATGATCAGGTTGCTTTCCTGCGCAGGAACAATTGCGACGAAATGCAGGGCTATCATTTCAGCAGGCCGGTTTGTGCGCAGGACATCGAGGAATTGCTCGGCGGCGGCCGCAAAGACTGACGGATCGGTCGCCAGCAGGCTTCCGCCGTCCAAATGGTGGAAGTTATCTGCCGAGCACAAGGCACCAGTAGCGAAGCGTGCTGTCGCGGCCATCGCGCACATAGGCGAGGCCGAAGCGGGTGAAGCGCGGGTCGAGCATGTTGCGGCGGTGGCCTGGCGAATGCACCCAGATATCGAACAGCTTCTGCTGGTCGAAGCGGCCTTCGGCAATATTTTCGGCGGCAGCGCCGGCAATGCCATTGTCTTTGACGCGCGAGGCAAAGTCCTTGCCCCAGCCGGTGGTGTGATTCATTCGGCCGCCGCGTGCCATATATCCGGCCTGCTGGAGCGCCGCCTGCTCGAGCCGGGCATCGGGGGCGAGCGGCCCCAGACCCGCCGAAGCGCGGATGCCGGCCAGCGTGCCGGCGGCGGAAGCAGAGACACCGGCGCTTTCACCGGTAGGCAGCACGGCGGTTGCGCAGGCGGTGAGCCCGGCAAGGGCGCCAAGGCCGGCAGCTCTGAGCAGCACGCGCCTGCTTAGGCTTGGTTGGGCCTGATAATTTTCGATTTTCGTAACGGTCATGCCCGCCTGACATAACCGCGATCATGGCTTTTGCCGGGCAGGGCGGTGAAAATGCGTGATGAATGGTTTTGACGCGATGGCACTGTGTCAGATTGATTTCACCGCTCAATCGAAACAGGCCTGCTCGGATGGCAGCATTCGCCCAGACGGCTGTTCGGGCTCGACACTCCCAGGAGCTCGATACCCAGTCAGGCCTTCACGGACAGAGAGTTTCTTTTGCCCTACCTTTGCGGCTTCACGAGCGCTGGCGAGGTATCCTCGGTTGCAAATTTTTGCTGGGGGATATCGCTTGCAGTGACGACCGGAGCGATTCGTACGCCTGAGCACCAAGCAGCCTTCGGTATTGGTCTTCGAGACGCTGATTGAAATCGTGGACGGTCCGGATCACCGCAAGCGCCGCGTCAGTTGCAACGATTAATTTGGCCCGTCGGTCGTTCGGATCATGCGAACGCCGAACATAACCAAGGCGCTCCAGTTCATCGATCAACTCACCCATCGATGCTTTGCCAATGCCAGCACGCTCTGCGAGGACGCTGGATCGGGTTCCTTCCGCGTCGATGTTGGCGAATACAGCGCCGTGTTTGGGCTTGATTGCCGAATGGCCGCTCTCCCGGAGAACCTGGACCAAAGCGCTCGCCGACGATTGATAAGCATAGAGAAGCAGAGACTGCGTGTATGGCTGATTATCCATCTTTCCAAACTTATATGGTGCCCATATAGTATGGCAACCGAACTATATGACAGGAGGTCAGCATGGCTACCGGCAACATCCGAACTGAAGGGGTGGAAAGTGTCGCGCACAGGCTGATCGAAGCTTGGAATCGTCACGATGCTCGCGCCTTTGCCGCCGTATTCGCGGCAGATGCCGAGTTTACAAACGTCTTCGGTATGCAGGCGACTGGACGTGACAAGATCGAGCAGTTCCATGCCCCAATTTTTGAGAAGATGTTCAAGCACAGCCATCTATCCGCCGAAAGCGTGCGGAACAGGCTTGTTCGCCCTGATGTTGCCACGCTCGACCTGCGGTGGTCTATGACTGGCGCGCTCGATCCGATGGGAAACGAATGGCCGCGTCGGCGCGGATTAATCAGCGTAGTGGCGACGCGGGATCATGATGAATGGTTGATTGCAACGATGCACAATATGGAACTTGGGGACGATCAAATGGCAAAGTCTCAGGAGAAACTTCAAGAGGATAAGTAGGCTCTTCGTTCACGTCAGGATCGAAAGCGACAGCCAGCCAGCATGGTCAAGCCGATCTGATCGGGCAACGAGATCGAACGGCGGATCAGGTGATCAGGATTGGCGAGCTATGCTACAGGAGTTGGTGTGCCGGATGGCGGTGCCTTGTCCCGGTTTGGCTGGCCACAATGGCGCGCCCCATAGCCGGCCGCCTTGGTCTTGCGGAATCTAATGTATGAACGGCTTGGAGCGCTCTGGGCTCTCGCCGGCAGTTCTTTGCGGCGGTGATCGCCGGTCGGCTATTCCGCCGCCACGAGTTTGGTTTCCGGCGTCGATGTAGCCCGGTCGGCCCGATCGTCCTCGGTATCTTCCCACCAATCGCCCAGGGCGTCGATGAGCGGCACAAGCTTGATCCCGGGCTCCGTGAGGTCGTAATCCACGCGTAGCGGATAGCCGGTACGCGCCGTTCGCCGCACGATCCCGGCTTCCTCCAGCTTGCGCAGTTCCAGCGCCAGAATGCGGTGCGAAACTGTCGGGTTGTCACGCCTCAAATCGCTGAAGCGCTTGGTCCCGTCCTTGAGGTAGTAGAGCAGCAAGGTGGGCCAGCGACCGCTGAGCACACGCATAGTCTCCTCGATCGGGCAGCGTGAGACGACATCTTTCATGGCGGGGACCTGGTTACAGAATAGTGCGTAATTTACATGGGGCGACCAGCGTTTAGGGTCAAGTTTCGCTGCGCAGCGTAATCCCTAAATCATGGAAGAGACAAAGAAATGGAACCTGTTCTCCTTTACGGCTTCCCGCTGGGAAGTTCGATGGGGCTTGTCGCTGCATTTGAACGCGTCGGACAACCCTACCGCCTGTGTCGCGTCGATATGCTCACTGAGATGAAGAACGACGCCTATGCCAGCATCAACGGCCGTCAGGAAACGCCGGTGTTGATCACCGACGAAGGCAGGGTGCTCACCGAGACCATGGCGATTGCCGCCTGGCTCGAAGCCCGCGACACGCAACGCCGTATCAGCTTCGATCCTCGCTCGCCGGAGGGCGACCGGATGCATCAGCTGATGGCTTTCGTGAACACCGGTTTCACCGCCGCTTTCACCCCGCTCTGGGCGGCTTATGAAATGGAATCGGCCGAACCGGTGCTGCTGGCGACCTTGCGTGATTTCGGCCGCAAGGTCGTTACCAACCGCCATGACCAGCTCGAGGCGATGATCCTCGACACGGATTTCCTGGTCGGCGACCGGCCGACGCTTGCCGATACCACGCTGATCGGCGTAGCGCGCTGGGCGGAGTTCCACCAGGCGGTCGACGGCGCCGCTTATCCCAGGCTGGCGGCGCTACGCCGCCGCATCGAAGCCGATCCGGCCGTGCGATACGCGCTCGCTGTCGAGGCTGGCGAAAAGCCCGCCGGGTCCGGCGCTTGCCTCGGTCACGTGCCGCTGGCCGAGGTGATCGATCGCTTCGCGGTGTAAACTGTTCGTTCAGCGCCCGGTGCCCCGGCGCCGGGCGGTGGCGACAAGCACGCCGAGATCGGCTATCATACGGGCGTTGTTGAAGTGGCAGCTGCGGGCGGCCATCCTGGCGGTGACCGCTCCGACACACGGGAGAAAGGTTATGGCCGGCTTTCATGTCATGGCGGACGCACGTGGAATGCATGTACAGCCCACGGTGCGCCGCATCAGCACCGAGGATCTGATCGATGCGCTCCGTCTCGGCGTAGAGGATTTCTGGGCCAAGCCGTCGCATTATGTGTTCCTGTGCCTGATCTATCCGGTGGTCGGCCTGATCCTGACGCAGTGGACCTCGGGCTCGAACGCCATCCAGCTCATCTATCCGCTGATGTCCGGCTTCGCTTTGGTCGGCCCGTTCGCCGCAATCGGCCTTTACGAAATCAGCCGCCGGCGCGAGTTCGGCATGGATACATCCTGGTGGCATGCGCTCGACGTGCGCCACTCGCCGGCGCTGCCCGCGATTGCAGTCATCGGTATCATGCTGGTGGTACTGTTCCTGCTCTGGCTGTTCACCGCGCAATCGATCTACACCAGCCTGTACGGCAATCAGCCTCCGGCCTCTATTGTCGGCTTTATTCGCGAAGTGCTGACGACCAGCAAGGGCTGGACACTGATCCTGCTCGGCAACCTGGCCGGGTTCGCCTTTGCCGCGATCGTGCTGGCGACGACCGTCGTCGCCTTTCCGCTGCTGCTCGACCGCGATGTCGGCGCGGTCTCGGCAATCGAGACGTCGGCAAGGGCAGTTCTGACAAACCCGCTGCAGATGGCGCTGTGGGGCCTGATGGTCGCCGTGCTGCTGGTCATCGGCTCGATCCCGCTATTTGCCGGGCTTGCCGTCGTCATGCCTATCCTTGGCCACGCGACCTGGCATCTTTATCGCAGGGTGGTCGAACCGGAGCGGGCACAGCCGAACCGGCGGCCGATGTAGGACCGATCAGCGTTGCGCGTCGGTTGCCATCTTGACGGCCAGCGCGGTCAGCACCGTGCCCATCATCCAGCGCTGGATCACCAGCCATAGCGGCCGCCCGGCGAGGAAGAGGGCGATCGAGCCGGCCGTCACCGCGATGATGGCGTTGACGGTCAGGCTGATCGCGACCTGTGTGGCACCGAGCACCAGAAGCTGCGACAGCACGTGGCCCTTGCCGGGGCTGATGAATTGCGGCAGCAGCGACAGATAGAGCGCTGCCACCTTCGGGTTGAGCAGGTTGGTCATCAGGCCCATGGCGAACAGCTTGCGCGGCCTGTCTCTCGGCAGTTCGCGGATCTGGAAGGGCGAGCGCCCGCCGGGCTTCACCGCTTGCCAGGCGAGCCACAGCAAATAGAGCGCGCCGGCAAGGCGCAGCACATCATAGGCAAAGGGCACGGCGAGCAGCAACGCGGTGATGCCGAACGACGCCGACAGCACGTAGAACAAAAAACCGAGCGCCACGCCGCCCAGCGAGATCAGTCCGGCCTTCGGCCCTTGCGACAGCGAGCGCGAGATCAGATAGATCATGTTCGGGCCGGGCGTCAGCACCATGCCGAGGCAGACCAGCGCAAAGGCAAGGTGGTTGGCGGGTTCAGGCAAGAGCGCATCTCCGGATGAGGACACTCACCACATGCTTCCATCACCCGCAAGGGCATGAGGGCAGGAGCCTTTGCGCCAGTGCGCCGGGGCCCCTGCCTTAGTCGCCAATCCCATCGCCTTCAGCCGACGATGCGCAGGTTCGACAATTCGTTGGCGATTTCCTTGAAATTGTCGGACAGCGTCGCGCCCGTCGCATTCCAGAACAGCTTGGCCGGCTTGCTCGGGTCGGCCGAATCCTTGCGGAAGCGCGAATCCGACGAACACGCCTTCAGCGCATCGATTGCCTTCTTGTCGCTGGCATCTGTGGGCGACAGGTCGAGCGCCACCGTCATCACCAGAATGTTCGAATTCTTTGCATTGGCGCAGAGCGTTTTCATCTGCTCGTCGAGTGCTGCCGTGTAGTTGGCACCGGTATAGGTGGTCTTGCCGATATCGGTGCTGGTATTCATGAACAGGCGGGTTACGCTTCCAGATCCCGGATAGGTCAGCCCAGTGTAGCCGTAGGCGGCGTAGGTCGACCTGTTGTTGGCGTAGCTGCCGTCGCTGACGGCACTATAAGTATTGGCTCCGTCGGTCAGCACCACGACCACCTTGTCGTTGCCCCTCTCGCTGTTCGGCCGACCATCGGTGAACGGTGGGTTGCTCGATACAGTTCGCCAGCCCCAGGCAAGGCCCTCCGGCACGTTGGTGTTGCCGTTCGGCGCCATGGCGTCGATGGCGTCCTTGATCTCCTGCTTCTCTGCGTCCTGGCTGACGTCCTTCAACGGCGTGATCGGGTTGGTGGTGCAGGAGGAATTCGGCCCATCGCCTGCGGCTGCGGATTGCGAACCGTATGGTTTTACAAGGAAATATTTGCGCATGTCAGACTGGCGCTGGGAAGCGGTAGGACCGGCGACATAGGGCCAATCGGCCCACCAGTTGTTGCCGTAATTGTAGGACGTGCCGATGACGTCGTTGATGCCGTCACGGTTGAAATCGAGCCACAGAGTGCCAGCCTCATCCGGGGCGAACATCGGCACGAAAAGCGTGGCCGGCGCGGTTGTATCGGGCGTGGTGTCGCTGACATTGTAGGGATATGGCCGTGCTTCGACGCAACCTTGCCAGCTCGCATAGCGGCTTGTGGTGTAGATATATTCCGGTGCGCTCCAATGGCCGTACTGGCAGGTGCCGTTCTTCTTGTATGTGTCGCAGACATATTGCTTCGAATTGGGTACCTCTTCGCGGCCCGATTCGACCGTCATGTCGGCGTAGAGGCTGAAACGGGTCAGCGGCTGGTCCTTGGTCTCGCCCCAGCCGGTGCCGCGCTTGTACCAGACGCCGTTGAGCTTCTCGGCATATTTGTCCGGATTGTTGGCGGCACTCATCGTCGTCCAGTCGAAATCCTCGTGCTGGATCGGGGACATGCCGTCCTGATCCATCCAGCCGTCCTGGTCGTGGGTAGGACCGACATTGACCGAGGCCGCAAACGGCACGAGAGAAAACTGCACCGGTTTGGTAATCTGCTTCATCTGCTGCGCCTGAAGCGCCAGCGTATCGACAAGCTGCTTGGCGGCCGACTTCAGCAGGTTTATTCGCTTCTCGCCGGTGCCGGAGCCGAGATCGCTCATCGAGCCGGAATTATCCAGCACAAGCGCGACTTCGAGGGTGTTCTTGAGGCGGAGTTCCGAACATTCGGTGAAGGTCGTGTCGCTTGCCGTGCCGCCGATCAGCAGGCTGGCGGCCGGTAGAAAATAGGGATGGAAGGTGAGGCTGGCGCAGAGCTTCAGGGTGCCGCCGCCGGCATTGTTGTTGGGCAGCGTGACGGTCAGCGCTGTATTCGCCGGGTCGATACGTGCGAGATTGGTTTCGAAAAATGTCTTGGCGTAGGCCTTGACGTCGTTGTCGCTGGCGCCGGCAACGATCTGCTGGGCGGCGGCGAGGCCGGCCGCATCAAGGGCGTTCAGCGTTTCGTGCTTTTGGCGCAGCAACTCCCCGTAATCGACACTGAGCGCCAGACCGGCCATCAGTGGCACAATGGTGATTGCAGTCATTAACGAGTAGTTGCCACGTCTGTCGTGTCGGAATTCTCCGACTATTGCCTTCAGCATTCCCGCCCGCCCCATTTTTCCCGGACGATGCCACGCATTTTTAAATTTCCGATTGCTGAAATACGTTCAAGGCCGGTACGGGTTTTCAATCCCTGTTAACCACGCATCCGCAATCGGCAATGCTGCTTCGAGCTTCCCGCGGCAAAGCCTCTAAAAAAGGGGATAAGGCGCTGGAAAAGAAAAGCTTTCACCTCGCGTCCTCGCCGGCGTCCCCGTGCCACAATCTTGCGGCGCTATGAAAGCTGGTGACAGGGTGAAGCGCTTCGGTTAATCCCAACCGGTCGCGGCGGACCGTCGGTCGCGGCGCTTGCAAGCATCATGGTACAGGGACAACGGCATGGCGGATTCGCCCGACATCATCGGTTCGCTCGCAGACTTGTCGGGAGCCTATTCAGCCATCCTGTGCGACGTCTGGGGCGTGGTGCACAACGGCGAATGGCATTTCCCGGCGGCGGCTGCCGCGCTGATCGCTGCTCGCGCGGCGAAAATACCTGTCGTGCTGATCACCAATTCGCCGCGTCGCAGCGCCGACGTGGTGGCGCAGATGAACGCCATCGGCGTTCCTCCCGCCGCCTACGACCGTGTCGTGACGTCCGGCGACGTTACCCGCGACCTGATCGCGGAAGGGCCGCGAAAGATCTTCCACATAGGCGCCGATCGGGATTTCACGCTCTATGAGGGCCTCGACGTCGAACTCGTCGAGGAGTTCGAAGCATCCGGCGTGGTCTGCACTGGCCTGTTCGATGACGAGGTGGAGAAGCCGGAGGATTATGCCGATCTTCTGCTGCGGCTGCGTGCCAGGAACCTGCCCTTCATTTGCGCCAATCCCGACATCGTCGTCGAGCGCGGCGAACGCATGATCTGGTGCGCGGGCGCTTTGGCCCGCGAATACGCACAGCTTGGCGGACGCACGCTGATCGCCGGCAAACCCTACGCGCCGGTCTATGATGTCGCCATGAAGGAGATCGCCGTCATTCTCGGCCGCCCGGTCGAGCGTTCGCAAGTTCTGGCCATCGGCGACGGCATGATGACCGACATCAAGGGCGCGGCCGACAATGGCTTCGACGTGCTCTACGTATCGGGCGGCATCCATGCCCGTGATTACGGTGAGACGCTGCAGCCGGATCCGGCCAGGCTCGCGGCCTTCCTGGAAAAATATGGCTACAGGCCGGTCGCGGTGATTCCCAGGCTGCAATAGGTTCAAGCCATGACGGCCATGTTCGAACGCATTTCCGCAACCGCACCGCTGCCGGCCCATCTGCGCGGCGGCGTGGTGGCTATCGGCAATTTCGACGGCGTCCACCGCGGCCACCAGGCGGTGCTCGAACGCGCGCGCGCCGAAGCGGAGCGTCGCGGCGTACCCGCCCTGGTGCTGACCTTCGTACCGCATCCGCGAAAGGTGTTCAGGCCGGACATGCCGTTGTTCGTGCTGACGCCGCCGCCGATGAAGGCGCGGCTGTTGTCGCATCTGGGCTTTGCGGCGCTGGTCGAGCAGCCGTTCACACGCGAGTTCGCCGCCTTGTCGGCGGAGGCTTTCGTCACCGGCGTGCTCGAGCGCAACCTCGGCATAAGCCACGCCGTCACCGGCTTCGATTTCCATTTCGGCAAGGACCGCCAGGGCGGCCCGGCCTATCTGATGGCTGCCGGCGAGCGCCACGGCTTCGGCGTCACGCTGGTGGATGCGTTTCGCGACGAAAGCGCCGAGGTGGTGTCGTCGAGCCGCATACGCACGCTGCTGTGCGAGGGCAATGTGGCCGAGGCCGCCGGTTTGCTCGGCTACCGTTTCACCGTCGAGGCGGAGGTGATCGGCGGCCAGCAGCTCGGCCGGACACTCGGCTTTCCGACCGCAAACATGAGGCTTTCGCCGGAAGCCACCCTCAAGGAAGGGATTTATGCCGTCCGCTTCCGCCGCGCCGACGGTTCGCTTCACGATGGCGTTGCCAGCTTCGGCCGCCGGCCGACGGTCGACGACAATGGCGCGCCATTGCTGGAGACCTTCGTCTTCGACTTTTCCGGCGACCTCTACGGCGAGATTTGTGCCGTGTCCTTCTTCGGCTACCTGCGCTCGGAGGTGAGATTCGACGGGCTTGACGCGCTGGTCGCCCAGATGAAGCGTGACGAGGCCGAGGCGAAGGCACTGCTCGCCGGCGTCAGGCCGCTTTCCGGGCTGGACGCGGCCATAGCTTTTTAGAGCATGGTCCCGAACCGAAGGTCAGCGAAGGAAAAAAAGTGGGAACCGGTTTTCCGATTAAGATCATGCTCAACCAGAATTTATCTCTTCAGCGCCAAGCCAAGAGCGATGAAGCTCCAACCCTGGAAGATCAGGTCGACGGCCAGGAACAAGCCCAGCACCCACACGCTGTTGACCGGCCAGCCCATGGCGATGACCAGTCCCGCCAGCGCGCTGATGACGCCGGCCGCGACCACCCAGCCCCAGCCGGGCTGTGGCCGGTGGCTGTAGCCGACCCAGGCCCTGAGCACGCCTGAGGCAAGAAGCGCGACCGCCAGGAGGAAGGTCAGCACCGTCGAGGCGAGGACCGGATTGTCGAACGCGAAGAAGCCGGCGACGGCGTAGAGGAGGCCGCTGAGCAGCCAATAGAAGAAGCGGCCCCATGTCTTCACGCCGAAGGCATGGATGATCTCGACAATGCCGGCCATCAGCATCAGCCAGCCCACGACAAAGACCGAGGCGACGGTTGCGATGAACAGATTGCCGAAGGCAATGCCGCCGAAGACAAGCAGCAGCACCCCGAGCGCGACGAACCATCCCCATTTCGCCCGCGTCTGGCTGATCGCATCTTTCAAGGCATCGCCGTGCAGTGTCATCGCCCTCTCCCTCAAGACTACTTGGCCTTTTTTGTCGGCTTTGAAGGTAACGCCGATGTGCCTTCTCGTAAAGCGAGCAGGCAGTGAGGGTCACACCCAGGCTCGGGCGGTACGCCTGCTTTTGGCAAGAGCAGCCGCTGCGAGTTTATTTCCGTGAAACGTGGGCTTGCGCCCTCAGGCCAAACCGTGGCCACGCCGAGGTTTAGTTGGAGAATAGCTCCTGTCCGCAAAGCGGCCGCAACGTCGAGCTTTGATACCGAGCCAGACCTCCAAACGCCGCGCAACGCCGGTCGCATCCGCATGTCACAACCTTGCGTCGAGGTCTCAGTAATCGCCGCCCTCGCGATGCAGGGTCGCGAGGATTAGCCCGAGCGCGTTGGGCAAGAAGTAGATTGTTCCGCCGAGCTGGTTCGAAAGCGGCATGGTCTTGGCTTCCCATGACAGGAAATAGTCGCCGGCGATCACCGTGAAGCCGATGCCCCACACCAGGATTGCGCACAGGCAGCCCAGCATCATCCATGCCTTGCCATGAGCGAAATCGGCGCTGCTGCCAACCACCTTGCGCAGCATAAGCACAAGCCCGATCAGTCCAAATATCCCCGCCAGGGTCTCGACGGCCATGATGCCGACGAGTGCCACAGGGGCAGCCCATGACATGGTGATGGCACGCCATTGCTGCCATGGGTTGCCGTAGGTGTTGGTCATTTCGATCATCGGCTTCACGGCATTCACCAGAGTGTCTTTGAAGTCGGTTGCATCGTTCAACAGACCGAGAAAACCCCACAGGGTGGGGAACAGCGCCATCACGATCAGCCCCAATCGTCCTACGCTGCGCGGATTGACAAGCCGCTCGGCAGTGGTTCCGGCATACGAATTGTCCGACATCGGAATTCCCCCTCTTTTGAACCTTGCACCGTCGAGCAATCGAAAATTGGCTCACACGGCAGCGCACCGCCAATATGGCACGGACGTCGGACGATTTCTCGCTGATGTTGATCGGACTGATCGCAAGATGATCGTGGCGCTGGTTCGTCGCTATATTTGCAAGCAGGCAATCGGTATCTTGTCGATGACGTTTGGCTGTTCGCCTTTCTCGGCGCTTGGCAAGACTGGGGAAGCAAAATGAGCGATGTGGACGAACACCTCGATCTGACAGAGATCAACGCCGTCCGCAGGCTGTTGACGTCAAAACCACGAACGGTCCGCTGGGACGAACGCCGGGCGCGGCTCGACGAAGTCGGTTCGGTCTGGCCGGTCGCGGAGGACATCCGATGCGAGCGCGTGGTTTTCGATGGCCTTGAGGGAGAGTGGTCCCTGGCGCCTGGGAGTGACAGGGATAAGGTTCTGCTCTTTTTCCACGGTGGTGGCTACTGCTCCGGCTCCCTTAAAAGTCATCGTCGAATGGTTACCGAGGCAGGTCGGGTAATGGGAATACGCACCCTCGCGATCGACTATCGCCGCGCACCGGAACATCCTTTCCCTGCGCAACATGAAGACGCACTCACCGCATGGCGCTTTCTGAGCCGGCAAGGCATCGCGTCGGACCGCATCGTGGTTGGCGGAGACAGTGCGGGCGGCAACCTCACTCTGTGCCTGGTCAGTATATTGCGCACGTCAGGCGAGCCGTTGCCGCAATGTCTTTGGCTGGTTTCGCCCTGGACGGACCTTTCGATGTCCGGCGCGACACTATCAACCAAGGACGCAATCGACCCTATCATCCACCGGGCGTATTTGGAGGAACTGGCAACGGCCTATGTTCCCAATGGCGTTGGTCGGCGCGATCCGCTGATCTCGCCCTTGTTCGCCGATCTGAGCGGATTTCCCCCAATGCTGATACAAGCCGGTTCGGCCGAGACGCTGTTGTCGGACGCAACTCGGCTCGCCGAAGCCGCTGGCGCGGCTGACGTTAAAGTAGGTCTCGAAATTTGGCCGCATATGATTCACGCTTGGCCGGTTTGGAATGCGGGGTTGAGCGCCGGTCGCCGTGCTCTTCACAGCGCAGGCATGTTTGTCCGCGAATGTTTGTAACCCCTGCCGAGGCAACTGCTATCGTATTCCAAACACTTGATCTGGAATCTTGGTGCGCCAAACAATCGACTGCAACGCGGAACAGGCCCCAACGCGGCCAATGTTGCGGATATTAAGTCAAATTTTACCGAACTGGCGCCATGGCTTCAGTCAAGGCTGGTTGTATCGGCCAATGCGTTCGACGTATGGAGTAACGATGCGGTCTGTCCCGACGATCTTGGCCGCATTCATGCTCGGCACCTGCGGCGTTGCCAAGGCCGGCGAGGGCACCTTCGGCTGGCTGTCCGGAGACTGGTACCTGACGGTCGGCGCCACCGGCATGGTTGCCCCGAATTTCGAGGGCGGCAAGAAGTACCTGCTCAGTGCCTCGCCGATCATCTCGCTCGGCAAGGCTGGCCCCGCGGCGCGCTTCACCTCGCGCAACGACAATATTTCATTGGCATTGATCGACGATGGCGGCGTCCGCGCCGGCCTGACAGGCAAGTTCCTGTTTTCCCGCGACGGTGGTGACGCCGACGAATTGAAGGGTCTCGACCCGGTGCGCTGGGGCGGCGAGGCCGGCGGCTTCTTCGAATTCTATCCTTTGGATTGGCTGCGTGCCCGCGCCGAAATGCGGCACGGCATTCGCGCCCATAACGGTTTTGTCGCCGACATCGCCGCCGACGCCTTTTACGATGTGACGCCCGACGTCAGGATTTCGGCCGGACCGCGCGTTTCGTTCGCCTCATCGGACTATTTCGACACCTATTACGGCGTTGATGCCAAGGAGTCCCTGGCCTCGGGACTTAGCGAATATCATCCCGGCGGCTGGGTGAAGTCGGCGGGCCTGGGCGGCGCAGTGACCTGGAAGGTGACCGAGCCGATGACGGCCAGTCTGTTCGGCGAATATTCCCGCCTGATGGGCCCGGCCGCCGATTCCAGCCTGGTCAAGGAGCGCGGCTCCAGGGATCAGTTCATGATCGGCGTGTCGACGACCTATCGCTTCGATTTCTCGATGTGAGCGGGCGGGCGTCGGCTCATTTGATCAAACGGCTGTCGAACGGATAATGGTATAGGCCCGCAATCGTAATGCGTGACGCATCGTCATGGGTCGGGTTGAGCAGATAGTTGTTTGCCTTGTGCATTATGATCGAAGGAATTTTCATGAGCGCGTAACGATTGGCGGAGAGAAAGTCCGTGCCCTGTCGCCGTGTTGATTCCATGTCCTTGTCCCAGCCGTCATGGATAACCGGTTCGATCATTTCTATTCCGTCCGGAACGTCGATTTCGATAAGCTGGTAGGTTTCCGGAACGGTTTCGCGCGTCGCATGCACCAGTATCTCCAGCAGTGCCGTCGAAGGGTGGTCGGTGCAATAGACGATGGGCATTCCGCGCCTGTTCCATCTTCCATCAACGAGCGTTCCGCCACGACCCGAGAGATCCGCGAAATTGGAGATGCGCCAGATGCGCATCGTCAGGCAAGCATGCCAAAGTCGATACGGATAAGCTCTTCGGAAACGACGTGGGCGCCGGTCTCTGTCTCAAGGAGATCGATCGGCCTTGCACCATCCAATGTTATGATCTCGCTTCTCAGCCAACGCTGGGCTTTCTCATGGCTACCGAATACCCGATCCGCCTGCTCGGCGATGCGTTCAAGGCGCAGGGCGCGGTCGGATTCAGCTGGCGAAAGCGGCTCGGCATGTTCCTTGCGACGCGCCAGCGTGCGGCGGGGGGCAACGATACGATAGAGTTCTTCGCTACTGAAACCCAGACTGCGCAGATGATCGATCTTGTCCGTAGGGACGGAAAAGTCGTGTGTTGCGCGAATTGCCCTTGCTGCGACCGACATGAATTGTTTCCTTGGCGCTGCAGGCCATTCTGCTTGCCATTTGCCTACAAGTGTATGCGCAATTGGCACCTAACGCAAGGAAGCATCAGAGTTCGGGCTTTTCAATATCGCCTGTCTCGGTTAAAAGCCCAGCCATGACGAGCTTTTCGCGCCTTCTCGCGCCTGCGATACGAATTACAGGCCCGGTGCTCCGGGCGGCCTGACCGCCGCCGGAGCCGCCGGGAATCTTGCGCGCGGCCTCTCGCGCTTTTTCCAGATCATGATAGTTCAACGCCCGGGCTCTTTTGCCGCCGGCAACGCATATGGCAGACGAATGACTGATACCGAGACCGCCGAGACGATCGATTATTCCAAAACGCTCTACCTGCCGCAGACGGATTTCCCGATGCGCGCCGGGTTGCCGGAAAAGGAACCGCTGCTGGTCAAGCGCTGGCAGGACATGGACCTTTACCGCAAGTTGCGCGAAGACGCAGTCGGCCGCGAAAAATACGTGCTGCACGACGGCCCGCCCTACGCCAATGGCAACATCCATATCGGCCACGCGCTGAACAAGATCCTCAAGGACGTCATCACCCGCTCGTTCCAGATGCGCGGCAATGACTCGAACTATGTACCAGGCTGGGATTGCCACGGCCTGCCGATCGAATGGAAGATCGAGGAGCAGTACCGCGCCAAGGGCAAGAACAAGGACGAGGTGCCGGTCAACGAGTTCCGGCAGGAATGCCGTGAGTTTGCGGCGCACTGGATCAAGGTGCAGGGTTCCGAATTCCAGCGGCTCGGCGTCGTCGGCGACTTCGACAATCCCTATACGACGATGGCTTTCCATGCCGAGGCGCGGATCGCCGGCGAGCTGCTGAAATTCGCCATGTCCGGCCAGCTCTATCGCGGCTCCAAGCCGGTGATGTGGAGCGTGGTCGAGCGCACCGCGCTGGCCGAGGCGGAGGTCGAATACCAGGACTATGAGTCGGACACGATCTGGGCGAAGTTTCCGGTCGTCAGCCTCGCTCGCCAGGTCATCAACATCGAGGATGGGCAGCCAGCCCTGGACCCCAAGCTGACGCAGACGTCGCTAGATCTGCTTGATGCCAACGTCGTCATCTGGACGACGACGCCGTGGACGATCCCCGGCAACCGCGCCGTCAACTACTCGCCGCGCATCAACTATGGTCTCTACGAGGTTACGGCGGCCGAGAACGCCTTTGGTCCTCAGCCCGGCGAAAAGCTGATCTTTGCCGAGAAGCTTGCGGACGACGCTGCCGCGAAGGCCAAGGTCACTCTGAATCGGCTTCGCAGCGTTGGCGCCGAAGAGATTGAAAACCTTACGCTTGCCCATCCCCTCAAAGCTCTGGGTGGCGGCTACGATTTCCCCGTGCCGATGCTCGCCGGCGATCACGTCACCGACGATGCCGGCACCGGTTTCGTCCACACCGCGCCGGGACATGGCCGCGAAGACTTCGACGCCTGGATGGATGCTGCCTCTGATCTTCGCCAGCGTGGCATCGACACCGCGATCCCCTTCACCGTCGACGATGCCGGCTTCTTCACCAAGGACGCGCCGGGCTTCGGCCCGGACCGCGAGGGTGGAGCGGCGCGCGTCATCGACGACAATGGCAAGAAGGGCAACGCCAACCAGGCTGTCATCGACGAGCTGATCAAGCGCAACGCGCTGTTCGCGCGCGGCCGCCTGAAGCACTCCTATCCGCATTCCTGGCGCTCGAAGAAGCCGATCATCTTCCGCAACACGCCGCAATGGTTCGTCTATATGGACAAGGAGCTCGGCGACGGCACGACGCTGCGCAGCCGCGCCCTGAAAGCCATCGACGATACCCGCTTCGTGCCCGCCGCCGGCCAGAACCGCATCCGCGCCATGATCGAGGAGCGCCCCGACTGGGTGCTGTCGCGCCAGCGCGCCTGGGGCGTGCCGATCGCCGTCTTTGCCGATGCCGACGGCAATGTGCTGCGCGACGAGGCAGTCAACCGGCGCATCATGGACGCCTTCGAGAAAGAAGGCGCCGATGCCTGGTTCGCCGCCGGCGCCAAGGAGCGGTTCCTCGGCAATCACGATGCTTCGAAATGGCAGCAGGTCATGGACATCCTCGATGTCTGGTTCGATTCAGGCTCGACGCATGCCTTCACGCTTGAGGACCGGCCCGACCTGAAATGGCCGGCCGACGTCTATCTGGAAGGCTCCGATCAGCATCGCGGCTGGTTCCACTCCTCGCTGCTCGAAAGCTGCGGCACCAGGGGCAGGGCGCCCTACGACACCGTCGTCACCCATGGCTTCACCATGGATGAGGAGGGGCGGAAAATGTCGAAGTCGCTCGGCAACACCGTCGTGCCGCAGGACGTCATCAGGCAGTCCGGCGCCGACATCTTGCGGCTGTGGGTGGTGACGACCGATTATTGGGAAGACCAGCGGCTCGGCAAGAACGTGCTGCAGACCAATATCGACGCCTACCGCAAGCTGCGCAACACCATCCGCTGGATGCTGGGCACGCTCGCCCACGACGATGGCGAGGAGGTGCCGCTGGATAAGATGCCTGAACTGGAGCGGCTGATGCTGCACCGGCTCGCTGAACTCGATGAGGTCGTACGCTCGGGCTACGACGCGTTCGAATTCAAGCGCATCACCCGCGCGCTGCTCGACTTCATGGTGGTAGAGCTGTCGGCCTTCTATTTCGACATCCGCAAGGACGCGCTTTACTGCGAAGCGCCTTCCAGCGTGAAGCGCAAGGCTTCCGTGCAGGTGGTGCGCCATCTCTTCGACTGCCTGGTGAAATGGCTGGCGCCGATGCTGCCCTTCACCATGGAAGAGGCTTGGCTCGACCGTCATCCGGATGCGGTCTCCGTGCATCTCGACCAGTTCCCGGAAATCCCGGCGGACTGGAGGAACGAAGCGCTGGCGGAGAAGTGGCGCAAGGTTCGGCAGGTTCGCCGTGTCGTCACCGGGGCGCTGGAAATTGCCCGCGCGCAGAAGGTCATCGGCTCTTCGCTGGAAGCGGTGCCGGTCGTTACCCTCGACGATGCCGTGCTCGAAGCGGCGATCGCCGATGTCGATATGGCCGAGATGGCGATCACCAGCGATCTGGTAATCGTGCACGGCAAGGCGTCGGCGGGCAGCTTTACCCTCGACGACGTCAAGGGCGTCGCCGTGGTCGTCGAGAAGGCGGAGGACCGTGGCCTGGTGAAGTGCGCGCGCTCCTGGCGCTACACCGCCGATGTCGGCTCAGATCCGGAATTCCCGGATGTTTCGGCCCGTGACGCCGCTGTTCTGCATGAGCTGAAGGCTTTGAGCCGTCTTTAAGGCGGTGCACAAATGCCACGGCGGGCGGCCGATCGGCCCCCGCGCGTTGCCCTTAACGAGTGGTTGAGGTAAACACGCGAAACTCCGGACGACAAATTGTCGCCGGAATTCCGTCGGAAGAGCATAGGCGATGGGGACCGGACCTTTCTTTGGCCGGCGGCAATCGAGAGGCTGTCTACAGTGGGACTTTTTGGCATGACCGAGAGAACTTACGCGCGCGTTGCGCTGCTGGCGCCGCTTGTCGTATCGGGCCTCGCTTTGTCCGGCTGCATGGGCTCGCCCACTTACGGGACAGACAAGACCGCGGGCGCGCAGCTTGCCGGCGACCTCACCGGGGCTTTTTCCTTCGCACCCAAGCGCAAGGATAGTATCGACTACAAGCCGCGCCCCACACTGGTGAAGCCAGGGCCGGGGCAGAAGGAAGTCTTGCCGCCGCCGCAGGAAAGCATCGAGACGGCGAGTGCCGAATGGCCCGAATCGCCGGAGCAGCGCCGTGCCCGCCTGCGCGCCGATGCCACCCTGCATCAGGACGACCCGGCCTACCAGGCGCAGGTCATCGATGACGTGCAGACGGATCCGGCGTCGGTCAAGGCCGCGCTGAAGCTGTCGGGCTCGAGCCACCCGCCAGCCTGGACTCCCGCCGATTCGGACAAGAGCCGCGCCGCGGAAATCATGCGCCGCCGGGCTGAAGGCAAACAGGGCGACCCGACCACCCGCAGATATCTGAGCGAGCCACCGGTGCAATACCGCGCTGCCGCCGCCACCGCGCCGCAGGGTGACCTCGGCGAGGACGAGTACAAGAAGGAACGCCGCCTCAAGAGGGAGGCGGCTGCCAAGAGTAAGAGCGGCGGCATGTTCGACTGGCTGCCCTGGTAGGCTGACGGCGCCAGAGACGTTCTTGCCCTGGATTGGCTGGCTGGATTGGCTGACTTGGATGGACCGTCTGCCGGACCAGAAAATCAGGCTCCGCGTCGCTCGCGAAAAAAGTCCTTCAGCAATGCTGCTGCTGCGTTCTCGGCCATGCCCGGATAGATGTCGGGCACATGGTGGCAGGTCGGTGACGTGAAGAAGCGAACGCCGTTGACCACTGCGCCGCCCTTCTCGTCCGCAGCGCCGAAATAAAGCCGGCGCAGCCTGGCGAAGGAGATGGCGCCGGCACACATGGCGCACGGCTCCAGCGTCACATAGAGATCGTGGCCGCTGAGCCGCTCGCTGGAAAGCTTGCGGCAGGCCTCGCGGATCGCCAGCATCTCGGCATGGGCGGTGGGATCGGCAAACTCGCGGGTGCGGTTGCCGGCACTCGCAACGACCGTATCGCCGCCGACGACGACCGCGCCAACCGGCACCTCGCCACGCTGGGCGGCGGCTTCGGCTTCTTTAAGCGCCAGCGCCATGAAATCCTGCCGCTTCACGCGGTTTCCATTCCGATTATCTCCTCGCCACTAGAGCGCGATCCTGTTACTACCCGCGCAAACGAGCAAAGGCCACATGGACGACAAAAACAAGAAATTCCCGCGCAAGGCCGGCCCGAAGCCGGCAGGGTCGCGTGGTCGCGATAGCGCTCCCGGCAAGGGCGGCAAGCCGCCCTTCGGCGCCAAAAAACCCTACACTCCGCGCGGCGACCGGACGGCGGCCGCCGAAGGCGAACGGCCGAAGCGCGACTTCAAAGGCGGCGATCGGCCATTCAGCAAAGGGCCGCGTCCGGAAGGCAAGCCTTATGAACAGCGCGAGGGTCCACGCAAGCCTTATGCGCCGCGCGGCGACCGGCCGGCAGCTGCCGAAGGCGAGCGGCCGAAGCGCGACTTCAAAGGCGGCGACAGGCCGTTCAGCAAAGGGCCGCGTCCGGAGGGCACGCCTTATGAAAAGCGCGAAGGTCCGCGCAAGCCTTACACTCCGCGCGGCGACCGGCCGGCAGCTGCCGAAAGCGAGCGCGGCGAGAGGCGCTTCGACCGTCCCAAGCGTGATTTTGGCGATCGTCCCAAGCGTGATTTTGGCGGCGATCGACCGCAAGGGGCACAAAGGGCACAGGTGGCATCGGAAGGCGGCTTCAAGCCGCGCCCGCGTCGCGTCGAGGCAACGGAAGAAGCCGGCGAACGCATTGCCAAGCGGCTGGCGCGTGCCGGCCTGGCCTCGCGCCGCGACGCCGAGGAACTGATTGCGGCCGGCCGCGTCAAGGTCAATGGCAAGGTGTTGTCCTCGCCGGCCTTCAACGTCATGCCCGGCGACATCATCCATCTCGACGGCATGGAGATCCCGCCGATCGAGCGCACCAGGCTGTTCCTGTTCCACAAGCCGGCCGGCGTGGTCACGACAAACCGCGATCCCGAAGGCCGCAAGACCGTCTTCGATGTGCTGCCGCCCGGGCTGCCGCGGCTGATGACCATCGGCCGGCTCGACATCAACACCGAAGGCCTGCTGCTGCTCACCAATGATGGCGGCCTGTCGCGCGTGCTCGAACTGCCGGCGACCGGCTGGTTGCGACGCTACCGCGTGCGCGTCCACGGCAAGGTCGAGGAAAGCGCGCTTGCCGGCCTGCGCGAAGGCATTGCCGTCGACGGCGTCTTTTACGGCGCCATCGAAGCGACCCTCGACCGCGAGCAGGGTTCGAACGCCTGGCTGACACTCGGCCTGCGCGAAGGCAAGAACCGCGAGGTCAGGAACATCCTGGGCGCGCTCGGTCTCGACGTGACGCGGCTGATCCGCATTTCCTACGGGCCGTTCCAGCTCGACGATTTGCCGGAAGGCCATGTGCTGGAGATCAAGGGCCGCGTGCTGCGCGACCAGCTCGGCGAGCGCCTGGTCGAAGAGTCCGGCGCCAATTTCGATGCCGATATCGCCAAGCCGTTTTCCAACAAGCCGGTCAGGCGTGAGCGCGAGGAGGAGCCCGAGCGGCCGAAATTCACCCGCGACGGCGAACGCCGGCCGATCGGCGAGGGCGGCCTGATCAAGAACCGCAAGCGGCGCGAAGGCAGCCGCGACGAAGCGCTCGGCAAGCTGTCGACAAGCCCTGACAGGAGCTTTGGGCCAAAAAAGAGCTTTGGCGAGCGTGGCCCCAGACCTGAACGCAGCGACTTCGGGGACAAACCCCGTGGCGACAAGCCTCGTGGCGGCTTCGGTGGGAAAAAATCCGAACGCGAGCAGCGGCCGATCGAGCCGCCGGGCCAGCGCAAGGCCAATGTCTGGATGGCGCCGGGCGCACGGCCGATCGGCAAGGGCAGGGCGGAGGCAGACGCCGCCAAGGCGGCAGAAAACAAGGCGCGCAAGGCATCGTTCAAGCCGTCTTACGGCAAGCCCGACAGCAAGCCGCAAGGCGGCGGTGCAAAGCCGTTCGGCAAACCGCGCGGCGAGCGCCCGGATGGCGGTGGCGACCGGCCGCGCGGCGGCCCGAAGGGAAGCAATGCGGATCGTCGGCGGTGAGTTTCGCGGGCGTCCGCTGGCGACGCCCCGCACCTTTGCCATCCGCCCGACCACCGACCGCACGCGTGAGGCGGTCTTCAACGTGCTGGCGCATCGCTTTCCCGAAAAACTGGACGGCGCGCGCGTGCTCGACCTGTTCGCCGGCACCGGCGCGCTCGGCCTCGAAGCGCTTTCGCGCGGCGCCTCCTACGCTGTCTTCATCGAAGAATCCGCCGAAGGGCGCGGCCTGATCCGCACCAATGTCGAGGCCTTCGGCCTCACCGGCCGCACCAAGATATTCCGCCGCGACGCGACGGGCTTGGGCGAGGCAGGCACCATCACCGCATTCGGCCTTGTCTTCGCCGATCCGCCCTATGGCAAAGGCCTTGGCGAACGTGCGTTGCGCTCGGCCAAGGCCGGTGGTTGGCTCGCCCCTGGCGCGCTCTGCGTCGTCGAGGAAGCGGCGGCGGCGCCGTTCGAGGCAGGGCCGGGCTTTTCGGTTGTCGACGAGCGCAACTATGGCGAGACGGTCATCCGGTTCATCGAGGCCGCCTGAGTTCGGCTTCCACGGTGGCGCCTTCAAAATGACGAACAATTCGCTTTGCCTCGACCAGCAACCCCGCCTATCGTCCCACCACAAACCGGAGCCATCTATGACATTTCAGGCTGAATGGCTGCGCGGAACGCTCTTGGGACTGGCTCTGGTGATGGCCGCGCCGGCTCTGGCGGATAACAATCCTGACGACGGCGTAGTGACCGATTTCCTGCTCGACAACGGCATGGAGGTCGTCGTCGTCCCCGATCACCGCGCCCCCATCGTCACCCATATGGTCTGGTACAAGATCGGCAGCGCCGACGAGCCGCCGGGCAAGTCCGGCATTGCCCATTTCTTCGAGCATCTGATGTTCAAGGCGACCAGCAACCATGCGGCGGGCGAGCTCGACCGTGCCGTCGCCGCCATCGGCGGCTCGGACAACGCCTTCACCTCCTACGACTACACCGCCTTTCACGAGACGGTGGTGCCGCAGGCGCTCGGTGAGATGATGGGCTTCGAGGCCGACCGCATGCGCAATCTCATCCTCAACGACGATGTCATCAAAACCGAGCGCGACGTCATCCTCGAGGAGCGCCGCTCGCGCATCGATAGCAATCCGCAGGCAGTACTCGACGAGGAAATCGACGCCACGCTGTGGCAGAACCAGCCGTACCGCATTCCGGTCATCGGCTGGATGCAGGAGATGGAGAAGCTGAACCGCACCGACGCGATGGCCTTCTACAACAAATATTATACACCCAATAACGCCGTGCTGGTGGTGGCCGGCGATGTCGAACCGGAAACGGTCAAGGCGCTGGCCGAAAAGACCTATGGCAAGATCGCGCGCGGCCCGGATCTGCCGCCGCGCATCCGCCCGGTTGAGCCCGAGCAGAACACCAGGCGCACGGTGACGCTGACCGACGGGCGCGTCAGCGTGCCGAGCTTTACCACGCAATGGGTGGTCCCGTCCTATCACACGGCAAAGCCCGGCGAAGCCGAAGCGCTCGACGTGCTGTCCGAAATCCTCGGCGGCGGCAACCGCAGCCGGCTCTACCAGGAGCTTGTCGTCAGGCAAGGCATCGCCGCCGAAGCCGGCGCCTTCTTCCAGGGCACCATGCTCGACGACACCAATTTCACCGTCTATGGCGCGCCGCGCGGCGATGCCAAGCTTGCCGACATCGAGGCCGCGGTCAACGCCGAGATCGCCCGCATCGCGAAAGACGGCGTCACCAGCGACGAGCTGGAAAAATCCAAGGACCGTTTCGTACGTTCGATGATCTTTGCCCGCGACAAGCAGGAGGACATGGCCAACATCTACGGCTCGACGCTCGCCACAGGCGGTAACGTCCAGGACGTCCAGCAATGGCCGGACCGCATCCGCAAGGTCACCGCCGACCAGGTCAAGGAAGTCGCTGCCCGCTATCTCAATCTCGACCACGCAACGACCGGCTATCTTCTGCCGCAAACCCAGGCTGGGAATTGATTTGATGATGAGTTTGAGCGTCGGCGCCGCCCCTCACCCGCCTGCCGGCATCCTCTCCCCGTATAGGGACGGGGAGAGGGGCGCCGTCATCGACGGTTTCGCCAATCTTCAGCGTTTGCAGAGCGAGCGCCGGGACAGCGGCCAGCCCCTTCTCCCCGTCACTATACGGGGAGAAGTGCCCGGCAGGGCGATGAGGGGCGGCGCCGACCTTGGCAATTGGCGCGCCGGCCCTCTTCTGGCCACCCTCATTCTCTCCCTCGTCTTTCTCTTCCTGCCGGCGCTTTCCGCTCGCGCCGCCATGAACATCCAGGAGGTGACCTCGTCGAAGGGCATCACCGCCTGGCTGGTGGAGGATTATTCGGTGCCGATCGTCGCTATCCGCTTCGTTTTGGATGGCGGCGCGACGCAGGACCCGCCCGGCAAGGAAGGGCTTGCCAATCTGATGAGCGGCCTGTTCGACGAAGGTGCCGGCAACCTCGACAGCGAGGCCTTCCAGATCAAGCTCGACGACGTCGGTGCAGAGATGAGCTTCGAGGCGCAGCGCGACGGCATCTACGGCTCGATGCGCATGCTGGCCGACCAGCGCGACGGCGCCTTCGACCTGTTGCGGGTGGCGGTCAACCAGCCGCGCTTCGACCAGGTGCCGATCGACCGCATCCGCGCGCAGATCCTGTCCGGCATCATCGCCAACGAGCGCGATCCCGATACGCTCGCCCAACGCAAATGGCTGGAAGCAATCTACGGCAGGCATCCCTATTCGCGGCCCGACCAGGGCACCAGGCAAAGCATCGCGACGATCACGCCGGCCGATCTCGCCGCCTTCCACAAGGCGAATTTCGCCCGCGACGGCCTGCATGTCGCGGTGGTCGGCGCCATCGACGCCGAGACGCTGAAGCAGAAGCTCGAACTGGTGTTCGGCAGCCTGCCGGAAAAGCAGGCGCTTACGCCCGTTCCCGACATCGAGCTGAAGCTCGGCCAGCACCTCGAGGTCGTTTACGACCAGCCGCAGGCTTCGCTGCAACTCGCCTATCCCGGCGTGAAGCGGAATGCGCCGGATTTTTTCGCCGCGGTGCTGATGAACGAGATCCTCGGCGGCGGCACCTTCACCTCGCGGCTGTTCGACGAGGTGCGCGAGAAGCGCGGTCTGGCCTACAGCGTCAGCTCCGACCTCGTCGACCACCAGCATTCCGAGGCGCTGTCCATCACCACCTCGACCCGCGCCGACAGGGCGGCCGAGACGCTGGCCGTGGTGCGCGACGTGGTCAAGCGCATGGCCGAGGAGGGGCCGACCGAAGCCGAGCTGGCGGCGACCAAGAAATACATGATCGGCGCATATGCCATAAACAATCTGAATTCCTCCGGCGCGATCGCCTCAACGCTGGTCGAGATCCAGCTCGGCAAGCTCGGCATCGACTACATGCAGCGCCGCGCCGCCCTGATAAACGCGGTGACGCTGGACCAGGTGAAAGCGGTGGCGAAAAAGCTGCTCTCCGCCGAGCCGGCCGTCATGGTGGTCGGGCCGAAGCTCGGCGCGGCCAACAAGGGATGAGCCCTAGCTTCGGCATCGCCTTTGGCGGCGGCGGGGCGCGTGGGCTGGCGCATATCCATGTCATCGAGGCGCTGGACGAGCTGGGCATAAGGCCGGCGGCAATCGCCGGCTCGTCGATCGGCGCCATCATGGGCGCCGGCATGGCCTCGGGCATGACCGGCAAGGACATCCACGACTATACGCGCTCGATCCTCGGCCGCCGCGCCGAAGTGGCGACGCGCATGTGGCGGGCGCGGCCCGGCACTTTTGCCGAGGCAATGCAGGGCGGCCTACGGGTCAGCCAGTTCAATGTCGAGCGCATCCTCAAGGCGTTCCTGCCCGACGCCATTCCCGAGACCTTCGCCGAATTGAAGATACCGCTGAAGGTGACCGCAACGGACTTTTATGGCCACAAGCTCGCCGTGTTCGACGAAGGCGAGCTGCATTCGGCGCTGGCCGCCTCGGCGGCGATCCCGGCGGTGTTCCGCCCGGTGATGCGCGACGGCAGGCTGCTGATCGACGGCGGCATCTACAATCCCGTGCCGTTCGACCTGATCGAGCTCGACGCCGACATCATCATCGCCGTCGACGTGGTCGGCGCGCCGACCGAGGCCGGTCGCAAATTCCCGACCTCCGTCGACCTGATGTTCGGCGCCACGCAGCTGATGATGCAGTCGATCATCGCCAGCAAGCTGAACCAGAGCCGGCCCGACATTCTGATCAGGCCGGCCGTGTCGAAATACCGGGTGCTCGATTTCATGAAGGTCGAGGCGCTGATGGCCGAGACGGTGGCGATCAAGGACGAGCTGAAGCGCGAGATCGAGAAGGCACTGAAGGCGCGGGAAGACGCTGCGGTCGAGGGCAGGCAGCGGACGGTGTAGGGGCGCTGCCAATCTCCCCCCTTGAGGGGGAGATGTCGCCGAAGGCGACAGAGGGGGTCGTCTCGCGTAATGCGCCAACCCCCCACTGCCGCAAGAGAGGAGCCGAGCCCGGTCGAACCGCCCCCCTCTGCCCTGCCGGGCATCTCCCCCTCAAGGGGGGAGATTGGCTCATCACGACTTCCCAGCCGCATACTCCAGCGCCACCACGCCGTTGCTGAATTGCGTGGCCGAGATCAGCTCGAGCGGCAATTGCGCGCCGGGCGGGAACAGCAGCTTGCCCTGGCCGACGGCACCGGGATAGCTGAGCAGGCGGATGCGGTCGACCAGGCCATGGCGCAGCAATTCCTGCGCGACGCTGAGGCTGCCATGCACATAGATGTTGCCGCCGCTGCCTTGCTTCAGCCCTCTGACCGCTTCCGGCAAGGCGCCCTGCAGCAGCTCGGCCGGCTGCCAGTCGAGCGCCTGCAAGCTGGTCGAGGCGATATATTTCGGCAGCGCGTTGAACCGGTCGGCGAAATCTCCGGTCTCCTTGGGCCACGAGCCGGCAAAAATCTCATAGGTCGTGCGCCCCAACAGCATGGCGCCACTGTCGGCAAGCTCGTCGTCCTTGAATTTCTGCATCTCATCGTTCCAGGCCACGCTCGGCAGCTTCTCGACCTCGGCAATGCCATCGACGCTGATGAATTCGGTGACGATGAGTTTTCTCATAGCGGGTTCCTTTCTGGCAGGGCGGGCCTTATGCGAACTGCACCGTCAACTAGCGCGGCGCTTTTTCAGGGGGAGGGTTTTCCCTGTTCGCTTCCAAAGACCGATACCGTGGGAAAAGCTTCTCCGACCTGCCCGTCGTTCGGTCATGCCACAAGGTCCGCATCGGGAGCCGGCCTTATTTGCCGATTGGATCTGGGTCGTAGTCACCGGCTGGCTACAGGTTGGCAATACCGGCTTTCAGCAGTCCTTCGCGGACGTGCTGCACATCAGACTCCTGGGCAAAGTGCAGGGTGGCGATGAATGAATCGAGGTCGAATTGGGGATCGAGCGTTCTGATCTTGCCTAGATGCGCCGCGGCCGCGATTTCGTCGCCGAGCCAGCCGTAGCAGGCAGCGGCGAAAGCGTGCTGAGCCGCGTCCATGGTTGACAGATGCATGAAAGCTTCGATCGCCTCGCCATACTGGCGCGCGGCGAAATGCGCCTTTCCCAGATGGCTCCAGAACCTCTCCGGGTGGTGCGGGTTCAACTGCATTGCCTTGCGGATCCATTCAATTCCCTCTTCCGGCCTCCCCAGCCACGTCAATAACTCGCCTTGCTGCACCACCACGAGGTCGTAATTGGGATTGAGGGCCAGCGCCCGCTCTTGATGGTAGCGCGCAGTGGTCAGCTCATTGTTGTTCACGTTCACTGCCGCGAGAATGCGGTGGACATCGGCATCGTTGTTGTCCAGCGCCAGCGCCCTGTCCAGCGCCGCCATGATGTTGTTCCAGACGGCATCCCTGTCTTCGCACCAGTTATGGACCCAGGCCTGGCCAAGAATGCAGGCCCGCCAGGCATGGGCATGGGCATAATCGGGGTCGAGCGCGACGGCCCTTTCTATCAAGGTTCGCGCGCGTTCATTATCCGCAATCGTGCTTCGGTGATGCAGCACCTTGGCAGCAAGCACACATTCATACGCGGCCATGTTTGCAGGTTTCGCCCGCGCGAGCTGGTCCCGCTGAGCCGCCTCGACACGACCGGGCAGCGTGGCTGCGATCGCCGCGGTCACCTCATCCTGAATCGCGAATATGTCGTCCAGCTTCCGGTCATACTTGTCTGCCCAAATATGAGCGTCGTTCGCCGTGTCGATGAGCTGAACCGTCACGCGCACCCTGTCGCCGATCTTGCGGACGCTTCCCTCCACCAGGTATTGGACGGTGAGTTTCTCAGCCACCTCGCGCACATTCACGGCGCGGTTCTTGTAGACGAAGCTGGAATTCCGCGAGATGACGAACAGCTCATGGTGGCGGGACAGTTCGGTGATGATGTCCTCGGTCAGTCCGTCCGCGAAAAATTCCTGCTCGGGGTCGCCGCTCATGTTGGTGAATGGCAGCACCACTATCGAAGGTTTCGAGATGGATCGCTTTGCCTCGACTTCTGGCAGGACAGAACTGTCAAACCCAACGCGATAGAGGCGAACCGGGCGGCTGATGTTCTTTAACGTCTTCTCGCCCAGGTCCTCCATGGCAATTTCGAGACGGTCGGCAATTTGGGTCGCCACCGCTGCGGTCACGCAGATACCGCCGACGTCGGCGAGTTGCTCGATGCGCGAGGCAATATTGACGCCGTCGCCGAAAATATCCTCATCGTCGAAAATGATGTCGCCGAGATTTATGCCGATCCTGAATTCGATACGCCGTTCTTGCGGCACATCCGAATTGCGCCGTTTCATGCGCTGTTGGATTTCCACGGCGCATTTCACGGCATCGGTCACGCTCTGGAACTCAACGAGCATGCCGTCTCCGGTGGTTTTGATGATCCGGCCCTTGTTCTTCGCGATGGCGGGATCGACCAGTTCTATGCGATGGGTCCGAAGACGTGCGAGCGTGCCGGATTCGTCGGCCTCCATTAGCCGACTGTAGCCCGCCATATCGGCAGCCAGAATTGCGGCTAGTCTCTGTTCCATCGCTTGAACCAAAAACCAAGCCTATCCTTCCTAGGCTGCCAAATCCAGCAATTTGGGCTTGTGGCTGAATCAGGACGTCTTCTACGCAGCAGCAAGAAAGGGCGGATCAGAACTTTCCGCCAGGTGGCTGCGAACTCGCATCAATCGCGGGAGGGATCCGCGCGGCGTCAAGCTCGTCGAGGCGATATATTTCGGCAGCGCGTTGAATCGGTCGGCGAAGTCTCCGGTTTCCTTGGCCACGAGCCGGCAAAGATCTCATAGGTCGTGCGCCCCAAAGCATCGCGCCGCTGTCGGCAAGCTCGTCCTCCTTGAATTTTTGCGTCTCATCGTTCCAGGTCACGCCCGGCAGCTTCTCGACCTCGGCAATGCCATCGACGCTGATGAATTCGGTGACGATGAGTTTTGGCAGGGCGGGGTCCTTTCTGGCGGAAGGACGGATGGCGCTGGGCTGATGCGACCGCTCTGGGAAAAATGGCGCGGCGCTTGTGATTTTAGCCGATGGCAGACGCAAGCGTCAGCGGCAGCTTATGACCGATAGTGTTGAAGAAGTCGGCGATGAAGCCGTGGATCCACTCGCACCGAAGCGTCTTGATTAAGGTCGACGCGACCTCCTCGCCT
>NZ_JAMYLG010000013.1:0-153268 GCF_040317865.1 Mesorhizobium sp. M1365 | reverse complement strand
AGGTCAAGGAAAAGAAGGACCGCATCGACGACGCGCTGAACGCCACGCGCGCGGCCGTCGAAGAAGGCATCGTTCCCGGCGGCGGTGTCGCGTTGCTGCGCGCCAAGGCTGTGCTGAAGGGGCTGACCGGAGCCAATGCCGATGTGACGGCAGGCATCTCGATTGTGTCGAGAGCGCTCGAAGCGCCGATCCGGCAGATCGCCGAGAATTCCGGCGTCGAAGGTTCGATCGTCGTCGGCAAGCTCCCCGAGGGCAAGGATCACAATCAGGGCTTCGATGCCCAGAACGAGGTCTATGTCGACATGATCAAGGCCGGCATCGTCGACCCGGCGAAGGTGGTACGGACGGCGCTGCAGGACGCGGGCTCCATTGCGGCGCTTCTGATCACGGCGGAAGCCATGATCACCGACGTTCCGGCGAAGGAAGCCGCTGCTTCGCCCGGCGGCATCGGCTATTGACCAGCCACTGCCGGAAACAAGCCTGAAAGACAGCCGCCGGGGTATCTTCCCCGGCGCGCACTATCGGCAAGGAGATCGATCAATGATCGCATTCGTCCCGAAGCCAAAGGCAGCGGCGAAAATCGAAGTGGCCGAGGAAAGCCGCTTCGATCGCATTCGCAGGCTTGCCGACAAGCACAGGAAAGCCAACGCCGGCATGATAGGCCGCGACCCGAAAAAGATCGCGGACAAGCGTCCCATGTGACGACTGCCAATGCTCGGCACCTCGCGCAAGCGCGGAACCTTCATCGCCCTTGTAGGCAGCGCCAAAATGGACGAATAGTCATAGCGGCGCGCCGCCGTGAAATTGCCGGCATGCGGTTTCTCAGTTGGCGGCATCGCCGCAGCCGGATCCTGGAATGGCCAGTCCTTTGGAACCACGCAAGAGAAGAGGTCCGATCGCCGCAAGGCTGCTGGCGGTGGATGCGTGGATTGATTCCTCGATCTACGAAATCGGCTTCAGGGCGCGCCAGTTCTGGGAAGCGGCGACCATCTTCTCGCGGCGTTTCCGTGTCGACGGCTGGCGCCGCGGCCTGATCGAACTGTTGAGTGAAGGCTTTACGCTCGGTGCCGGCGGCATCGTCGTCCTTTTGGCGCTGGCCTTGCCGGCCTTCCAGATAACCGCCGGCGACTGGCGCACGCAAGGCGACTTCGCCGTCACCTTCCTCGACCGCTACGGCAACGAGATCGGCCAGCGCGGCATCATCCAGCGCGATTCGGTGCCGGTCGACGAGATGCCCGACCATGTCATCAAGGCGGTGCTGGCGACCGAAGACCGCCGTTTCTTCGACCATTACGGGATCGATGTGCTCGGCCTGTCGCGCGCCATATTCGAGAATGTGCGGGCAAATTCCGTCGTCCAGGGCGGCTCGAGCATCACCCAGCAGCTGGCCAAGAACCTGTTCCTGACCAATGAGCGGACATTCGAGCGCAAGATCAAGGAAGCCTTCCTGTCGCTGTGGCTCGAAGCCAATCTGTCGAAGAAGGAAATCCTGCAACTTTACCTCGACCGCGCCTATATGGGCGGCGGCACCTTCGGCATCGAGGCGGCAGCCGATTTCTATTTCGGCAAGAGCGTCAAGGACCTGAACCTTGCCGAGGCGGCGATGCTGGCCGGCCTGTTCAAGGCGCCGACCAAATATGCGCCGCACATAAACCTGCCCGCCGCCCGGGCGCGGGCCAACGTGGTGCTGTCCAATCTGGTCGATTCCGGCTTCATGACCGAAGGCCAGGTGCTGCAGGCAAGATTGCACCCGGCCGAAATCGTCGACCGCGGCGAGCAGAAGAGCCCCGACTACTACCTCGACTGGGCCTTCGACGAGGTCAAGAAGATCGCCGCCAAGGGCGGCCCGCACTCGCTTGTCGCCCACACCACCTTCGACGCCAACATCCAGAAGGCGGCCGAAGAATCGATGGAGTTCCACCTCCGCCAGTTCGGCAAGGAATACAACGTCACCGAGGGCGCCATCGTCGTCATCGAGACCAATGGCGCGGTCAGGGCGATCGTCGGCGGCCGCGACTACGGCGCCAGCCAGTTCAACCGCGCCACCAAAGCGCTTCGCCAGACCGGCTCCTCGTTCAAGCCCTATGTCTACGCGACGGCGATGGAGCATGGCTTCACGCCGGATTCGGTGGTTTCCGGCGGGCCCATCTCCTGGGGCAGCTGGTCGCCCCACAATTACAATGGCGGGTCGGCCGGCAACGTCACGCTGATCACGGCGATGGCCAAATCGATCAACACGGTGCCGGTGCGGCTGGCCAAGGATTATCTCGGCATCAAGCCGATCAAGGCCATGGCCGAGGCGATGGGCGTCGAGTCGCCGCTGGAATCACACAAGACCATGGTGCTCGGCACGTCGGGCATGACCGTGATGGACCAGGCGACGGGTTACAGCGTATTTGCCCAGAACGGCCTTGCCGGAACCCGGCACGGCGTCAGCCAACTCTTCACCCGTACCGGCGAGGTGGTCTACGACTTCGCCAAGGATGCGCCGCCGCCACATCGGGTGCTGTCGGAGAAGGCGCTCAAATACATGAACACCATGCTGGCGGCGGTGCCGGTGATCGGCACTGCCCGGCGCGCGGCCCTTCCAAACATCGTCGTCGCCGGCAAGACCGGCACGACCCAGTCCTACCGCGATGCCTGGTTTGTCGGCTTTACCGGCAACTACACGGCCGCCGTCTGGCTCGGCAATGACGACTTCACCGCGACCAACAAGATGACCGGCGGCACGCTGCCGGCCATGGTGTGGCAGCGCCTGATGGTCTATGCGCACCAGAATATCGACCTCAGACCGATCCCCGGCCTCGATCACCCCTTCGTCGATGCCGAAATTGCCGCCAAGGCCGAGGACGCGGAAAAGAAGAACGCCGAACAGGCAGCTGCCGATGCCGCCGCCGAGCGTCCGCCGGTGCTGTCCAGCCGGACCACCCAGACCCTGAAGGAACTGACCAAGCTGTTCCAGGCGGCACCCGTGCTCGACGCGCCCGCTGCACCGGAAACCCTCTCGGCGCTGTGACGCCCAATTGCGCGGGGCCGCTTGCCACAAGGCCCTGCGCCGCGATATCCCCGAGCGGCAATCTTTCAGTCCCGGCCTTCGGTTCCCTGCCTCCTCATGCTCAAGAACGCCTTCCTGACACTGCTTTCGCTTGCCATCGCCGTCGTCGGCGGTGGCGGCAGCGTCTGGTATGCACTGAAGCTGCAGGATGGCGTCGGCGCCATCAGGATCGGCCAATGGACCGCCTTTCCCGACATCGGCACGCCGACGGCAGATCCCTATTCGAAGGCCCGCGTGGCTCGCGAAGGCGTGCTGGCGCTCGGACAGGCGGAAGGACTGTCCTTCATAGCCGAGCGCGATTCCGGCGGCGAACAGCTCCGGCGGCAATGTGCCTACAAGATTGCGGGCGGCTTTCCCACCGCCCGGTTCTGGACGCTTTATGCCGCCGACCAGTCGCTTGCCGTGGTCGAGACCGGCAAGCCGAGGCCGGCTGCGCTGCAGTCCTATGAAGTGCTGCGCCAGGCCGACAATGCGGTGGTCATTTCCGTCGGCAGCCGCCCTGCGCCCGGCAACTGGCTGCTGACCAGCGGCGCCGGCAAGATGTACTTGGTGCTTACGTTCTACGACACGCCGATCGCCAGCAGCACCGGTCTCTCGGACGTCACGCTGCCGCAGATCCAGAAGGTCGGCTGCAATGCGTAGCCTGCTGCATGCAGTGCTGCTCGGCCTGCTCGGCGCCGGCATCGTGCACATCATCGTGCTGCTGCTCGTCCCCGAGTTCTCCGAACGCGACGCCTGGTCGCGATTGGCCATGGCTTCGGATCTCTACAAGATGACCAGGCTCGACGCGGAAGCCGGCGGCGCGCCGGTGGTGAAATCGGTCGATCCGCTATTTTATGCGGCGGCATGCCGCTTCGACCTTGCCGAGGGGATGGTGCGGGTCAAGGCGCCGGGCAAGGTGCCGTTCTGGTCGATATCGGTCTATGACCGCGGCGGCCACAACATCTACTCGTTCAACGACCACAGCGCGACCGCAGGCATGCTCGACACCGTTGTGCTGACGCCGGCCCAGATGATCGAGGTCCGCAAGGATCTTCCCGAGGAACTGCAAGGGGCCATCTTCGTCGAGGCGCCGATAGAGGAAGGCGTATTTGTCATCCGTTCGTTCGTGCCCGACGACAGCTGGAAGCCGATCGTCTCGCGGTTTCTCGAACAGAGTTCCTGCGAACTGCAGGATTTTTAAGCCGGTTCCGATGCTCAGTGATGCGGTACCGGCAATGTTCCCGAAGGTCCCGGCTTGTCAGGGCCGGCCGGCCGCGTTTCGCCGGTCTGCGGCCGCTGTTCGTAGCGGACCCCGGGAAAGATGATCACTGCCGCCGGCGCGGTTTGTTGTGCTCGATTGGTTGCCGCCGTTCGCGGCACGAAAGACAGTACCATGCCCATGGTTCGCGTATTCCTCTCGGTTGCCCCGGAGCACAACGCAACGCCTCCATAGTCGATTAAGAAGGCAGTAGGTTAACGGAGCGCTAACGGATCGCCGCTAAATTGATCTTTGTTCTTGGGAAACGCGAAACCGGTACAGCCCGGCAGAGCGCTGTCCAGATCGTGTCGAGTGTCGGGCGTATCCTTCGTGTCAGCTTCGGATTTCAGGCAAATCGCAGCAGGAGCTGAATCGGGAAAGGCCGAAAGGCTGTTTCGCGCCGCGGTATCGGCGTTCTGCTCGCTCACCCGGCCTTCGCGCCGGGAAATCGCGCAGCTCGAAGACCTGACGCTGCCGCTGTTCGAGAATGTCTCGGTCGAATCGCGCCGCTACGTCGCGGCAGCCCTTTCCGAATGCGAATATGCACCCGCCGCGCTGGTGCGGCGGCTTTGCCAGGAGCGGGTCGACATCGCCGCTCCGCTGCTCATCCGCTCGCGCGCCCTTAGCGACGTCGACCTGATCGCGCTGATCGGACGTCACGGCCTGCCGCATGCCCGTGCCATTGCCCGCCGCAAGGATCTCAATCAAACGATCGCGGATCTCATCAAAGTGCTCGAAAGGCCGACGCTGGTGCGGTCGCAGCAGCAGCCGGAACCAACCGCCAAAGCCGCGTCCGAAAACGCCGAAGTGGTTGCGGGCGAGGTCAACAGGCAAGAGGCTTCCGATGCCGCTGAAACTGTACGCCGCCGGTTGCGATCCATGATGCGGGCCGAGAGCGGCGCCTCCATCAGTCCGTTCGTCGAGCCACAAACCTATGTCAAGCTGCGCGAGACCGCGCTGACCGGCAATGCGGCATTCTTCCAGACAGCGCTCGCCGATGCGCTCGAAGTCGATTTTTCAACGGCGCGGACGCTCACCGCGAGCCACAATTACACACCGCTGCTGGCCGCCTTGCGGGCGCTCGACCTCAGCGAAGACAAGGCGTTCCTGATCACGGCCGCCATCTATCCGACCGAGTTTCCGCACCCGCAGGCGATCCGCATCTTCCTCGACCGCTACCGCCTGCTGCACCGCGACGCGGCGTTGGACAGGCTCCGCGGCTGGAAGGCCGAGACCGTGTCGAAAATCGTTCGCAAGCCTGGGCGCGTCGCCGCAAATGCCGACCTGCGCAAGCCGAACAGCGCCGATATGACCGCCACCCCAAAGGCGCGTCGCGTCTGAAGGGCTTGCCGTTAAGACGCCTTGACCGAGATAAGCTGCTCGACGGGAATGGCGCCCGCCTCGATCTCGACCACCCAGATATCCGGATCGAATCTCTTCTCGCGCTCCAGCCGCGCGTCGAAGATGGCGGCATCGTCGCCTTCGCCAAGCAGGCTGAAAAAACGGTCGTCCGGCCTGGCTGAATCGTAACTCGTCTGCGGCGCCGGCCCGAACAGCGCCATCTCCCCTTGCCTGCCCCGCGCCAGCACGAAAACCGCGCCGGCTTCCGTCGCGCCGCGCTTGACCACGGCGGCAAAGCCGCCGGCGCTGAAAACCCGGCGCAACAGCGCCGACACCCACAGATCGGTGGTTACCCGCATGGAGTATTCCTGGACATGCGTCGGTCCTTACAGCATTGGCCGGAAAACCGTAACCGGTCTTTGCCGAGCGACCGGCGAGCGGCCGTCACGACCCTCAGTTGGTCAGGCCGATCTCGCGCATCTTGACGTAGACGATCTCGTCGGGCTCGCCGGTCTCGGGCAAGCCGAACAGCGCCTGGAATTCCTTGATCGCGGCCTTGGTGCGCGCGCCGACGACGCCATCCAATTGCATGTCGTCATTGCCGAACGCTTTCAGTCCGGCCTGGATCTTGACGATGCGGGGATCCGGCGCCGTCGCATTTGCCGGTGCGGACACCGGAATGGCGGCCGGAGCAGCGGCCGTTTCGACCGGCCGCGGCACCGGATGCGGTACCACGGCCGCGGTCTTTGGTGTGGCGCCCAGTTGATCCAGCAGGACGCTGTCGATCTCGCCGGAGGCATTCAATCCGACCTTCTGCTGATAGGCCTGGATGGCCTTGCGCGTATTCGGTCCGGGAATGCCGTCAACCGTGCCGGAATAGAAATCGAGATCCTTCAATATACCCTGGACCTGTTCGACGACCGGGTCGCTCTTGATCGGCGCAGCGGCCGGTCGCACGATATTGATGGTGGTTTCGGGCTCGTCGCTGTCCGCCCGGGGAGAGCGCTCGATGCTCCTGGTGACGAAAAACGCGCCGGCATGCGGAAAGGGCTGGTACCAAAGCGCGTTCGCCGAGACGTAGAACAGCGTCACCAGGAACGCGGTCGAGCCGCCGACCACAATAGGATTGCGCGAGATCAGGCTGCCCAGCGCCATCGCTCCGTGCTCGAAGGCATTGCCGCGGCGTTTGACCGCCTTAGGCTGTTTTGCGGAGCGACCCATTGCTCTCCCCTTTGCCACCGTCCGCTCTGGCTTTGGCTGCGGACATCGGCACCACGCCGGTTTTCTCCGTCGAACGCCCTGTCGGCCCACTCACGGGAAGGCTGATCGTCACCGTGGTGCCCTCGCCCGGCATGCTTTCGATCGACATTGTGCCCTCGTGCAGCGCCACCAGCCCCTTCACCAGCGAAAGCCCGAGGCCTGTACCTTCGAAACGGCGGGTATAGTCGTTCTGGATCTGCATGAACGGCTTGCCGAGATTGACGAAGTCTTCCTCGGCGATGCCGATGCCGGTGTCCCGCACCCAGAAATGCAGCCGCGAGCCGATGCGCTTGGCGCCGATGACGACATTGCCGCCTTCGGGCGTGAACTTGATCGCGTTAGAGACGAGATTGATCAGGATCTGCTGCACGGCGCGACGGTCGGCATTTATTTCGCCTGCGTCCGGCGCGATCTGGGCCTGCAGATCGATGGCCTTTGCCTCGGCTTGCAGGCGCATCATCGATTGGCACATCTCGACCGCTTCGCGGAAGCGGAACGGTTCCGGTTCGGTCGCGTAAGCGCCCGATTCGATCCGTGATACGTCGAGTATCGAGGTGACGACGGCAAGCAGGTGCTGGCCAGAATCCCTGACCAGCCCGACATATTCCTTCTGGCGCGGATCCTTGAAGCTGCCGAACATCTCGTGCAGCAACATGTCGGAAAAGCCGATGATGGCATTGAGCGGGGTGCGCAACTCATGGCTGACGACGGCAAGGAAGCGTCCTTTCGCCACCTCGGCGGAGGCAGCCGCCTCATTGGCAGCGGCAAGCTCCTGGCGCAGTCCGGCCAGTTCGTCGTTCTCGCGCAGAAGAAGCGTGAAGACAGTCTCCTGCCCCGGCGCGCGCATCATCTCGAGCGAGAACGGCCGGTAATTGTCGGCCGTCACGCCGCTGCTCTGCGGCAACCTTACGCGAAGGTCGAGCCGGGTCGACAGGTCGCCATCGCGCATATCGGCCAGCGCACTGAGATACGGGACGCGGTCGGACAGATGGATGCGATCGAAAAGTCCGGTGCCGAAAAGCAGCTCCGGCGGCAGCCTCAGCATAGTGCGTGCCTTAGCCGAGACGTCCAGAACCTCACCATGCGCAGCGATTCGCAGCACGACGGCGTCGATCAGGTCTTCGAGCCGGTGGCTGCCGGCCGGATCGAGCTGAGTGCTGGCGGTGGCACGAAGCGGAGCGATACGCGGAATGAGCGTGAGTGCCCAGGCCAGTGGTACCAGCCAGTGCCATGCGGCGATTTCGGTCTGGCCGAGCGGCAAGACGGAACCGGCTAAAGGCTGCAGCAAGACTGCGACAAAGGCCGATATGGCGCCCCAGATCACGGCACGGCGCGACTGGCCGATCCACCACGCTTCAAACGGCAGCGCTACCGCGAGCAAGGCAACCGGCGAGGCCACACCGCCGGCGGCACCGATAAGGGCACCCAGGGCAACGCTGCCGACGACCAGGGCGAGTTGGCCCGCCAGGGTCATCTTGCCCGAGGCAGCCACCAGCAGGGCGGCGAACCAGCAAAGGCCGAACGCCGCAAAGATCGCAGCCACAGTCACGGCCGCGCCCATTCCCGACGTGACCAGCGTCACCGCTGCACCCGCGCTGAAGAAAGGCGCCGCCAGCATGACGCCAATGAACCGGCTGTGGCGGCGACGATCGCTCTGGCCGAGTACGGACGGATGAACCATCCGTTCGCAACCGGCGGCTATCGCGCCCGGCAACTCGGCGTATCTGGCCTTGATCGCACTCAACTCAACGCACCCGGTCGTGAACGGCCCTGCTTTGCAGGCGGCTTTTGTCGATCCGAAACTCGCATCCAGCGTTTAAGGAATGGATAAGGCTGGGCCGATCGTCCCCCGGCAGGCTGCAAATATCGGTATACCGGCGGGGAAAAACCGGGGCAATTGCCGCCATAGTAAACGGAGCGTTATCCACACCGCCCGCGCCTGCACCTACGACCAATGGCATCAACCTGTCGCCGATTAAGAAAATGATCATGAAAAACAATAGGTTGGATAGTTATTATTTGCTGAATAAAATCTGAACCGTTCGAGGCAAATGAACTTCAAAACGCTTCGTTTCGAATCTGCCTAACATTTGAGGAAAACTGTTGCTTTCGGGACAAGCCGTCCTTTGCGCGTCTGTGTCAGTATCGCGGTACAAGGGTCGTGCGGTTCGGATGCATGACGTCATAAAGGACAGACAGATGGGCTTTCTGATAAGAGCTGCTTTCTGGTTTTCGCTGGTGCTTCTGGCGCTGCCGCTGGGTGTCGGCGCCGATGATGCGGGCCGCGAAAGCGTCGGGCCGCTCCAGGCGCTGTTTGCGGCGCGCGAAGCCGTCGGCGATATCGCCGGCATCTGCGAGCGCAAGCCGGACGTGTGCGAGACCGGCAAATCGGCAATGCACACCATCACCGCCCGGGCAAAGGAGACCGCCAAGATCGCGGCCGCCATGCTGGACGACAAGACCCCTGAACCCGATACGGTGACGACCACCGGCAGCGTGCCCGAGGAAATCGTGTTGCCGGCGAAAGTCGATCTGCCGGCGAAAGTGCACTTGCCGGCGAAGAACTGAGACTGTTTCGGCCGAATTCATCGCCGGACCGCAAGGCTCCCCATGCCCGGCGCCTGCGGCGTTTCTCCTCTTTTTCCGTGACGCGGCAGCGCCGGATCACTATATCCGGGAGCATGACGACGACGATCCAGACCATCCGCGACGACTTTTCCCTGCTCGACGAGTGGGAAGACCGCTATCGCTATGTGATTGAACTGGGTGAAGCGCTGCCGCCGTTTCCCGATGAGCAACGCATACAAGCCAACAAGGTGCCGGGCTGCGTCAGCCAGGTCTGGCTGACTACCGAGCAAGGCGGGGGTGTCGACCCCGTTATCACCTTCAAGGGCGATTCCGACGCGCATATCGTGCGCGGCCTGGTCGCCATCATGCTGGCGCTGTTTTCGGGACGGCCGGCCAGTGAAATCCAGAGGACCGACGCCGAGGCAACGCTAAAGGCGCTCGGACTTGACGAGCACCTGTCGCCGCAGCGCGCCAATGGTCTCCGCTCGATGGTCAAGCGCATCAAGCGTGACGCCGAGGCAGCGTTGAAGCAGACCGCCTGACCGCACGGCAGTTGCTGGCGGGCATGGCGGGTTCGACCTTGACCCCATAATACAAAACGGCGCCCGCAGGCGCCGTTTGAGTATCAAACCGGAAGAGCCCCTTGTCAGCGTCCCTTGCGCTTGCGGCCGAGACCCATCTTCTTGGCGAGCTGCGAACGGGCGGCCGCGTAATTGGGCGCAACCATCGGATAGCTCGGGTCCAGGTTCCACTTTTCGCGATACTGGTCGGGCGTGAGATCATAGTGGGTCATCAAGTGACGCTTGAGCGACTTGAACTTCTTGCCGTCTTCGAGACAGATGATGTAGTCGTCATGTACCGACCGCTTCGGATTTACCGCCGGCTTCTGCTTGTCGGCAGGCGGCTGCTCGGCGGCCCCGCCGACACGCCCGAGAGCGGCATGGACATCGGCGATAAGGTTCGGCAGTTCGCCGACCGGTACGGGATTGTTGCTGACATAGGCAGCCACCACATCGGCGGTGAGCTCGATCAGCGCGTCACTGTTTCTGGAAGGTGTTTCGGTAATATCCATGGCGTTCAGGTCCCAACGAGAATTGTTTCTGTCTACGCCCTATTTTTGGCAGGCAGGGCATCGCGCGAACTTGTGCAGGAAAAAGCCTCCGCGATTCGCGTCGCGGCATCTTAATGAGCCTGAGCGCCAAGTAAGTCAATTCGCTTCTTGCGGTCTATTCAGCGATACAAGTCAAATATTCCTCATTCAGCTTCACTCTTTCGTGCAAAGTGTAACCTTGCCGTTTTTTCTGGTCAGACCAGCATCGACTGACGCGGCGGCAAGCAGCCATTACACAAACGGCAGCAGGTAAATAGAGTTCGATGCTTGACCCTGCCGGCGGCATTACAGCCTGGATGATCGGTGGATTCAGTAAAATCATAGGTTGCGAAGCGTTACTGTTGCTCGCGAGCCGTCGCCGGAGCGGTGCGCTGTGTCATTGAAATGGGGTAATGTATTTCCGTAGACCCAGCCATATCGGCCACTTGCCAAGCCGCGAAGGCAGTTGCATGAGATTGACCGGCACTGGCAGGGTCATCGCAGCGACGGCGAGAACCGCGGCAGTCCGAGAAGAAATATTCGTTATCCGTTCCTCCAGCCCGTCCTCTCGAGCCACCACGACAATAGATCATAGCCCTTGAACCCGCGCTGCTCGGCGTGTTCATTCGCCATTCAAGTAGCTTCCACAGCGAGACGCAATGACCAGAACCCCAGTGTTTCCGACCGCCACGCCGCCGCAGCCGGAGAAGCGACCGATCTTCGACACGCATCACGGCATAACGCGGACGGACGATTATGCCTGGCTGAGGGCCGCCAATTGGCAAGAGATGTTCAGGGATCCGTCCCTGCTCGACGGCCAAATCCGCGCCCACCTCGAGGCCGAGAATGCTTATCAGGCGGCGCTGATGGCCGATACGGTCCAATTGCAGAAGCAGCTTTTCGCGGAAATGAAGGGACGCATCAAGGAAGACGATTCTTCCGTGCCGATGAAGGACGGACCTTACGCCTACGGCTCCTCCTTCAAGCTTGGCGGCCAGCAGCCGCGTTATTTCCGCACGGCGCGTGACGGCGGCGACAAGCAGATATTGCTCGACGGCGATGCCGAGGCCGAGGGCAAGCCCTATTTCCGCCTGGGCGGCGTCGATCATTCGCACGACCACAGCAAGCTGCTCTGGGCCTTCGACGACAAGGGTTCCGAATTCTACACGCTGCGCGTCCGCGATCTGGCCGGCGGCAACGATCTGGCGGACAGGGTCCCGGACACCGGCGGCGGCGGTGTGTGGGATGCCGGCAATGACGGTTTTTTCTACACCCGCCTCGACCCCAACCACCGTCCTTCCAAAGTGCTGTTCCATGCGCTTGGCGACGGTCCTGAAAACGACCGGCTGATCTACGAGGAGACCGATCCCGGCTTCTTCATGGATGTCGGTGGCACGCGCTCCAACGAGTGGATCATGATCGGCATCAACGATCATGAGACCTCGGAATACCGCATCATGAGCGCCAACGATCCGTTCGCAGAGCCGAAGCTGGTTGCGGCGCGCCAGACCGGCCTGCAGTACGAACTCGAGGAAGGCGGCGACATCTTCTTCATCCTCACCAATGCCGACGGCGCCAAGGACTTCAAGATCATGACGGCGCCGGCCCACGATCCGGTGCGCGCCAACTGGCAGGAACTGGTGCCGCACGAAGCGGGCCGGTTGATCCTTTCGGTGATCGGCTTCAAGGACCACATGGTCCGGCTCGAGCGCAAGGAAGGCCTGCCGCGCATCGTCGTACGCGACCGCAAGAGCGGCGAGGAGCACCTGATCTCCTTCGACGAGGAAGCCTTCTCGCTCGGCCTGTCCGGCTCCTACGAATACGACACCGAGATCATGCGCTTTTCCTATTCGTCGATGACGACCCCGGCGCAGGTCTTCGATTACAACATGCGCACCCGCGAGCGGATGCTGCTCAAGACCCAGGAAGTGCCGTCCGGCCACAACCCGGAGCACTACGTCACGCGCCGGCTGATGGCGCCTGCCGCCGACGGCGAACTGGTGCCGATCTCGCTCCTCCATCACCGCGACACGCCGCTCGACGGGTCCGCACCTTGCCTGCTTTACGGCTACGGCTCCTACGGCATCACCGTCCCGTCCGCGTTCAACACCAATCTGTTTTCGCTGGTCGACCGCGGCTTTGTCTACGCGATAGCCCATGTTCGCGGCGGCAAGGACAAGGGCTATGGCTGGTACGACGACGGCAAGCGGGTGAACAAGATGAACACGTTCACCGATTTCATCGCTGCCGCCCACCACCTCGTCGCCGAACGCTATACGCAGCATGACCGCATTGTCGCGCAAGGCGGTTCCGCCGGCGGCATGCTGATGGGCACGGTCGCCAACATGGCGCCGCAATGCTTCGGCGCCGTCGTCGCCGAGGTTCCCTTCGTCGACGTGCTCTCCACCATGCTCGACGCCAGCTTGCCGCTGACGCCGCCGGAATGGCCGGAATGGGGCAATCCGATCGCGTCGGCGGAGGATTACCGGACCATCGCCGCCTACTCGCCCTACGACAATGTCGCCGCACTCGACTATCCGCCGATCCTGGCACTGGCCGGCCTGACCGACCCGCGCGTCACCTATTGGGAGCCGGCCAAATGGGTGGCGCGGCTGCGCGACCGCAAGACGGGTGAAAATCCGGTGCTGTTCAAGATCAACCTGGATTCAGGCCATGCCGGCGCCTCCGGCCGGTTTTCAAGACTGGAGGAAATCGCCTTCACCTACGCCTTCGCGCTCAAGGTGACAGGCAAGGCCGAGCTTGCGGCGTGAACATCGGCGGATGAGCGGTCATTGCCTTCCGTTCCGCGACGTGGCTTCATTGGCGGTGAGAGTTGCGGAGCCCACCGATGATCGATCTCGCCACGTTGATAGCTTATGTCGCGGTTGTGCTTGGCTTTGTCTTCATCCCGGGTCCCGCCACTCTTCTGACGGTGGCGCGGGCAACCAGTTCCGGAACCAGGGTGGGCATTGCGACCGGCGCCGGGATCGCGGCCGGCGACGTGGTTCACACCTTCATGGCGATCGTCGGCATTTCGGCGATCATTGCCACGTCGGCGGCGCTTTTCAGCATAGTGAAGTACATCGGCGCAGCCTACCTCATTTATCTCGGCATTCGCGCGATCATCGAGAAAACGCCGGCCTATCCGGCCGCCGGCGCACTCGCGATCCCCGCTGCCAAAGCATTTCGGCAGGCTGTTTTGACCGAGGTTCTCAATCCCAAGACCGCGCTTTTCTTCCTCGCATTTCTTCCGCAGTTCGTGCGGCCTGAAAACGGATCGGTGATGCTTCAACTGGCGATATTGGGCGTCATCTTTGTTCTGTTGGGCCTCGTCAGCACGGTGGTTTTCGCCGTGGGTGCGGGCGGCCTCGGTGCATTCCTGCGCCGAAACCCGACGGTGCTGAGATGGCAAGGCAAGGCTGTCGGCGGTATCTATTGCGCCTTGGGCATCCGGCTGGCGCTGCAACAGCGCTAGGGTCTCGACAAGCGACGCCGTATGAGGCTTCGGATACTAGGCAGGCACAGTTGATTTTCCGCTCGCAATTGCAAAGGCCGCGCGCTACCCAGTGCGCGGCCTTTTCACGGTCGCCGCCAACACTCAATCATCCAGGGATCTGCCATGTTGCTCGTCGATGTCTATCTCGACAAATCGCCCATCCAGGGCATCGGCGTCTTTGCCAAGAACCACATTGCCCGCGGCACGCTGGTCTGGAAGCTCGACCCGAAATACGACCGGCGCATCGAGGTGGAGACCTATGAGCGGGAAACCGGGCCGGTCAAAACCTATCTCGACCGCTACGCCTATCCGGACCGGCGCGACCCGAACTACATCGTCTTCGAGGCCGATGATGCGCGCTACATGAACCATGCCGACGACCCGAATTGCGACGTCTCGCAGCCGGAGGAGACCTATGCCTTGCGCGACATTGCGCCCGGCGAGGAAATGACCTGCGACTACAATCACTTCTTCGAAACCGGCTTCGACTTTCTCGGCGACCGCTGACGCAACAGCTGTCAGCTCGCCGGCTTCTTGCGCGCCGGATAGCCGTTGGGATGCGGCGGCACGGCTTTCAGGTAGGCGGCGATCGCCGAGCGGTCCTCCGGGGTCAGCACGGCCATGTTCCGCTGCACGTCGACCATAGCGCCGCCGACCGTATCGAAATCCGGCGTGAAGCCGGTTTCGAGATAGTTGGCGACGTCGGCCTCGGACCAGTCCGCGATGCCGCCCTCGCCCGACGTGATGTTCGGCACGATGCCGCTGCCTTCGGCGGCGGCCGCACCTGCCAGCCATTGGCTCTTGCTGGTGCCGCCGGCAAGATCCCGCGGCGTGTGGCATTCGCCGCAATGGCCGGGGCCTTCGACCAGATAGCGGCCTGTCAACACCGGATCCGGTGTGCCGTCGGGAAAGGAAACGACCGGCTGGTCACTCAAATAGAGCAGCTTCCACAAGCCAAGACCGCGTCGGACGTTGAAGGGAAATGCCAGCGAATTGGCGGGCGCCTTGCCGGCGACCGCGGGTAACGTCTTCAGGAATGCATAGAGATCGGCAATGTCGGCCGGCTTCATGCGCGCGTAGGAAGCATAGGGAAATGCCGGATAGAGATGCTCGCCCGACGGCGACACGCCCTTCAGCATGGCGTTGGCAAGATCCTCGACCGACCAGGCGCCGATGCCGTCCCTGGTATCCTGCGATATGTTCGGCGGCACGAAGCTGCCGAACGGCGTCTTGAGCTCAAGGCCGCCGACCAGCCGAAGGCGGGCGTCGCCTTGCGAGCCGGGCTTGGCATGACAGGATGTGCAGCCGCCGGCGTAGAAGATGCGCTTGCCCCTGGCGGCGTCGCCGGGACCAAGCTCAGCCAGCGTTGCGGCATCGACCCTGACCGGAGCCGACAGCAACCAGCCGGCAATCGCGGCCGCGCCGCCCAGAACGAGGGCGGCGCCGACAAATTTCTTCAGCAAGCGCATTGCCCGCTATCAGCCTTTTTTTACCCGGTAGTTTTGATGGCAGTTGCCGCAGCCGCCGCCAATGGTGTTGAACTGCGCCTTCAACGCGTCGGCATCCGCAGGTGCTGCGGCGACCGCCGCCTTGACGTCGGCGAGGTACTTGCCTTCAGCCGTCTTGAAGCCGGCCATGTCCTGCCAGATTTTTGGGGACGCCGTGGTGTCGCCGGTGTCGCTGCCGGCCGGGAAAAGCGTGTCGACGCCGGCATGGAATTTCTCGGCATTGACCTGCAGTGCCTGCAACGCCGTCAGCACCGAAGCTGCGTCGTAGGGCGTCTCGCCCTTGACCACTTTCGACAAGCCGGCGGCGATCTTGCCACGTTCCTTCATCAGGGCCTGCCGGTCGGCTACCGGGTCGGCAAATGCCGCCGAACCAGCGAAGGCGAGCATCGAGATGGCGAGGATAAGCTTTCTCATTCACTTGGCTCCATGTTGAAGGCAAATTCAGGATGCGGTCCCACCCCGATGACAAACGGCAAGGATGGCCTAAAAATTCCGACGCTTCGCCTCACGCTTGCGTGAAATTTTTGCAGCTGTCGTTCTGATGCTGAAAAAGAAAAGCCCCGGTTCTGCCGGGGCTTTTCTGGAACGGATCAGGCCTTTTCGTAGAGCTCGAGCACATAGTCCCAGTTGATGAGACTGTCGACGAAGGCTTCGAGATATTTCGGCCGGGCGTTGCGATAGTCGATGTAGTAGGAGTGTTCCCAGACATCGACGCCGAGGATCGGCGTCGCGCCATGGACGAGCGGGTTCTCGCCATTCGGCGTCTTCGAGATAGCCAGCTTGCCGTCCTTGACCGAGACCCAGGCCCAGCCCGAACCGAACTGGGTGGTGCCGGCGGCGATGAAGTCGGCCTTGAACTTGTCGTAGCCGCCAAGGTCGCTGTCGACCGCCTTTTGCAATGCGCCGGGCAGCTTGTTGCCGCCGCCGCCCTTCTTCATCCATTTCCAGAAATGGATGTGATTGTAGTGCTGGGCGGCATTGTTGAAGAGGCCCGCATTCTTGCCGAAGGACTGTTTGACGGCCTCTTCGACCGACAAATCGCCCATGCCCGCCTCGGCGGCCAGCTTGTTGCCGTTGTCGACATAGGCCTTGTGGTGCTTGTCGTGATGATATTCCAGCGTTTCCTTGGACATATAAGGCTGCAAAGCCTCGTAATCATAGGGCAAGGCGGGCAATTCAAAAGCCATCGGTCGTACTCCCTCGTGGAAAAATCCGGTGTCGATACCGGACTAACATAGGACTGGATTGGTCTGGAACAACTCCGGAAACGAAGCGCCGGCCGCTTTTTAGCGGGTCAGCCGGGCGAAGTCGAATGCGCCCATTCCCAATAGAGTTCGCGCGCCTTCTTGGCCACCGGTCCGGGCTGCAGATTGCGATCCTCGATACGGGTGACCGGCACCACTTTCGAGTGGTTTCCGGTCGAGAAGATTTCGTCCGCCTCCAGGAAATCGCGGATCGACAGCGTCTTTTCTGTCGTCGTGAACCCGTATTCGCCAAGCAGGGCCATGGTGCGCGCGCGGGTGATGCCGGAAAGGAAGGTGCCGTTCGGCGCCGGCGTCAGGACATGGCCGTCCTTGACCAGAAAAATATTCGACGTGCCGGTCTCGGCGACATTGCCCAGCATGTCGAGCACGAGCGCATTGTCGAAGCCGCGCATCTTGGCTTCGAGGATGGCCCGGCCGTTGTTGGGATAAAGGCAGCCGGCCTTGGCATTGGTCGGCATGGTTTCGATGGTCGGGCGCCGGAACGGCGACACCGTCACCGAAAACCCCGCCGGCGAGATCATCGGCGATTCATAGAGGCAAAGGCAGAAACGCGTCGAGGCCGGGTCGGCCGGCACGCCCATATAGCCGCCATGCTCGGCCCAATACATCGGCCTGATATAGACCGCCGTCTTGCCGTCGAACTTCTTCAGCCCGTCCCAGGTCAGGCCGACGATCCTGTCGGTGCTCATCGTCGGCTTCAGGCCGAGCGCGATCGCCGAGGCGTTTACCCTTGCCGCATGGCGATCGAGATCGGGAGCGACGCCCTCGAACCAGCGGGCGCCGTCGAACACGCTGGTGCCGAGCCACATGGCGTGACTGCGCGGCCCTAGAATGGCAACATTGCCCTCGTACCAGTCGCCGTCGACGAAGGTCCATGTCGCGGATTGCGCCGCAGTCGCCAGTGTCATTGCCAGGTTCCGTTCGATGCTTGTTGCGGCGCATTGGAAGATGCTTTGGCGGCCGCCGTCAACCGGCTTGGCTGAGATTTGTTGAGGCCAGCGGGCTGGCGGACTGCAATCAGCGCTTGCGCCTTGCCTTACGCGGCCTCAAAACTGTCGAATGCAGTTCGCGGCTTACGTTTTCGACGCCTATGGCACGCTGTTCGACGTGCATGCGGCCGTGCGCCGTCACGCCGACCAGATCGGGCCGGACGGCCAGTTGCTGTCCGATATCTGGCGCGCCAAGCAGCTGGAATATTCCTGGGTCAGGACGCTGATGGGGGCCTATGCCGATTTCTGGCAGCTCACCGAGCAGGCCCTCGACTTCGCCCTGCGCAAGGTTCCATCCGCCGATGCCGGGCTGAGGGCGAAGCTGCTCGAGGCCTATTGGCGGCTGGACTGCTATCCGGAGGTACCGGCCGTGCTCAAGGCGCTCAAGGCATCGGGGGCAAGGCTGGCGATCCTGTCCAACGGTTCGCCTGAGATGCTGGAAGCGGCCGTCAAATCCGCCGCGCTCGACCAGGTCCTGGACGACATCTATTCCGTCGACAGCGTCAAGCGCTTCAAGACCGATCCGTCGGTCTACGACATGGTCACCACGGGCTGGCGCCTCTATCCGGGCGCTGTCTCTTTCCAGTCATCCAACCGCTGGGACGTCGCCGGCGCCACCAAATTCGGCTTCAGGACGGTGTGGATCAACCGCGCCAATCAGCCAGAGGAATACCGGGATTTTCCACCGGCCCTGATCCTGCCGTCCCTTGAAGGTCTGGTCGCCGGGGGGTGACACCGGAATGTTGCGTCGGCGCAACAGTGACGATCCAGTCACAGCTTTGCCTTTGTTTGTCCACCCTGCGGCCAGAATTGGAACCGCCTATCGCGCCGGGCATTGCTCGGGCAACCGCGCGCAACCGGGCGCATTCATGCTTTGTTGCGATTTGAGACTTAAAAAAGGCAATCATGTTCACACCCCCATCGTCCTCTCTGCGCCTGAGCCGTCGCGGTTTCCTCAACGCAGCAGCCCTTGGCGCCGCCTCGGTCGCGGTCTCCAGTTGCACCACGCTGTCGCAACAGCCGGTCGAGCCGCCGCCGCCGACCTATGTCGAGCCGGCGCTTGGCGACTATGTGACGATGTATGGGCCGATGTCGGATGGCGGCTTCGAGCTGCCGGCCATACCGGTCGACAAGATCGACCCGCAGTTCCTGCGCCAGATCGTTGACGATCCGACCGGGCAGCAGCCGGGCACCATCGTCGTCGACACCACCAATCACTTCCTCTATCTGGTGCGCCCGGGCGGCCAGGCGATCCGCTATGGCGTCGGCCTCGGCCGCGCCGGCTTCGAATGGTCGGGCGATGCGGTGGTCCAATGGAAGCAGAAATGGCCGAAATGGACGCCGCCGGACGAAATGATCGCCCGCCAGCCCGAACTAAGACCGTACAGCGCCGACAATGGCGGCATGCCCGGTGGGCTCAAGAACCCGCTTGGCGCGCGGGCGCTCTATCTCTTCCAGGGCAACCAGGACACGCTCTACCGCTTGCACGGTTCGCCGGAATGGCGGTCGATCGGCAAATCGGTGTCGTCGGGCTGTGTTCGCCTGATGAACCAGGACATTATCGATCTCTACGACCGAGTGCCGAACAAGACCCCGGTCGTGGTGACGGCCGATATCGGCCAGCCGATGGTGGCGACAGCAAACCGCAAAGCCATCCCGATCGACGCAGGCGTGCCGGAAGGATCGATCCTGCTCGGCCCGGTCAAGGCGATCACAGACTCGATCTTCTGAGCTGACGGAAGCACAGGCGGGATTGCTCACGGCTCCTGCTGGTTTTGCCGAGCGTCGGCTTGCCCGTGCCGGTGCCCGCCTTTGGATTTGATGCTTACGTTGAGGCGGACTTTGCCGCACCTGTGTGCAGACGCCACCAGTGACAGCTCATGACCCCGGAGCGGACATTTCGCGCTCAGAAGGGATTATCACGGTGATCGGAGGGATACCCCTCCTGTCATCCTGACCGTATTTGTGCTGGATGCGCTCTGACAGGTGCGATGCCGTGGCAGGTTTTTGTAGACCTTGGCGCGAAGGAATGATCCAAAATGTAACCCTGGCCATGCCAATTGCTTCAACGATCGATGCAATCCACTCAGAGCAGGTTGATCGCAATTTGCACGTTGCCGCGCGTCGCTTTCGAGTACGGACAAATGTCGTGCGCCTCGTCGATCAGGGCTCGTGCGGTATTGTACTCCACGCCAGGCAGGCTGACGTTGAGCCGAGTGCTGAGAGAGTAGCCGTCGTCCCCGAGATTTAGATCAACCTCGGCATCGATTCTCACTCCGGCCGGCAGCATAATTTTTTGTTCGTGAGCCACAGACGCAACCGCGCTTGCGAAGCTGGCCGACCAGCCGGCTGCAAGCAGTTGCTCCGGGTTGGTGCCGATGCGCGCCGATCCGGGTATGGAAAGCCTGATGTCCAGAAGGCCATCAGAGCTGCGCGAGGCGCCATTCTCGCGGCCACCTGTGGTTGCGGTCCTGGCCGTGTAAACAACCCTTGCGATCGGGTTCATAGGCATTCTTTTGGTGGTTGTCGTACCTGCCGGAGGGGCGGCGCCGCGAACTCGATCACGCGTCGACCTCGACAACGGCGTCGGCAAAGGCCTGTGGTGCTTCCTGAGGTAGGTTGTGTCCAATGCCGCCCATGACTACCCGGTGGCTATATCTGCCTGAAAACATCTTGGCGTAAGCGCTGGCGTCCGGATGCGGCGCGCCATTGGCGTCGCCCTCGAGCGTCATCGTGGGCACGGAGATGACGGGTGCCTGAGCAAGCCGCTGCTCCAGTGGATCATATTGCACCTCGCCTTCTGCCAGGCCGAGCCGCCAGCGATAATTGTGGATGACGATCGCGACGTGATCCGGATTGTCGAAGGCCGCAGCACTCCGCTCGAACGTGGGCTCATCGAAATTCCATTGCGGCGAGGCGAGCTGCCAAATCAGCCTGGCGAAATCGCGCGTATATTTCTCGTAGCCGACACGGCCGCGATCGGTAGCGAAGTAATATTGGTACCACCATTGCAGCTCGGCCTTCGGCGGCAGCGGCAGTTTGCCGGCTTGCTGGTTGCCGATGAGATAGCCGCTCACCGAGACCATCGCCTTGCAGCGTTCCGGCCACAGGACGGCGATGATGTTCGCCGTCCGAGCGCCCCAGTCGCAGCCGGCAATCGTCGCCTTCTCGATACCCAGCGCATCCATCAGCGCGACGATGTCGGCAGCGATGGCCGACTGCTGACCATTGCGCATCGTCTCGTCCGACAGGAACCGCGTCGTGCCGTATCCGCGCAGGTAGGGCACGATCACGCGGCGGCCTTTCGCCGCCAGAATGGGCGCAACGTCGACATATGTGTGGATGTCGTAAGGCCAGCCATGGAGAAGGATAACGGGCGGACCGTCGGCAGGGCCGGCCTCTGCATAGCCGACATTAAGGACACCGGCATCGATCTGCCTGGGTTCGCCGAACGAGTTCTTTGCCGTGTGCATCGCAGACGCCGTCGTCTGGTCGACTCCAATGGGCGCCGCCTTCGCTGTCGCGGTCATGCCGAGTTCGGCAAGCGTCATGCCCATTGCGGCTGCACCGATCAGGCGACGGCGGCGCTCATCGATTTTGTCGCAAACACTGATCGTGTTCATAGTGATGTCTCTTTGTGATGAGGCAATGTGCTTTGTTCCTGCGTAGTCACGAGACGAGCTGCTGGCCGCCGTCGAGGTCGTATGTCGCGCCCGTCAGCGCCGTGTTGCTCATGATGTGAACGGCGAGCGCGGCGACATCAGCCGGTCCGACGACACGTCGGATTGGCAGCGTCGCGCGCAGTTCATCGCGCCGCTTGTCGAGGTTGTCGCCGAGCAGCGACGCCGACAGTGGCGTGTCGACGAAGCCTGCGGCGATCAGGTTGACGCGTATCGGCGCGAGCTCGAGCGCGAGATTGGCGATGAGCGCGGGGAACGCGACGGTAACCGTCGAGACGATCGCGAGGCCTGGTTTTGGGCGGCGTGCGCCCGTGCCGCCCATGAATATCAGTGAGCCGGCCGACCCGACCTTGCCAGCGGCGCTGCGTGCCACATTGAGCGCGAGCAATAGGTGGTCCGTGAGATCGTGTCGTGCCTCCTCGGGAGGAATTTCGAGGGGAGAGCGATAATGGGGAGCGCCGGCAGTAACCATCACATGGTCGATCAAGTCCGGCAGATCTTGAAAGAACGACTTCAGCTGGGTCGCATCATTGGCGTCGAAGGCGGCGGTGCCCTCAGCGCTAATCTCACACGCTGCTTGATCGAGGCGGTCGCGATTGCGTCCGGTGAGGATGACGCGGGCGCCTTCGGCGCGGGCACGCCGGGCGGTCTCCAGACCGATGCCGGCGCTACCGCCGATGACGACGACGGTCTGGCCAAGAAGGTCAGGTTCGCGCTGAGTGGGGATGGCTGCGGTACTCATGATTTCCTCCGATAAAGGCCGTCAGGTCGCCACGATCTCCGCAGGCCGCGAACGAATACGGCGCCAGTGTGCCGCCGTCTGGAAGCTCTTCCTACTGCGGCAGTTCCTCGCCAGACTGCTCGGCCACTATGTATTCGGCGTACCAGTCCGGCCAGTTCTCGTCACGCTGGCCGCCGGTCCGCTTCTCGTGCTCTCCGTGGGCGACCGACGCGCGCCGCATTGCGGCGGCCAGGTCGCCCTCGGAGGCGAAGCTCGTCGCCTTCGAGTCGATCCGGCCCGGAAACCGGGTGGTGATCTCCTGGAGCAGCCAGCCGTTCCCGTCGGGATCGCTGAACGTTGCAAAGGAGACGTAGCTGCGTCCCTCCGGGTCCCGACCATTGACAGCAGGCTGTCCCGGACCGGCACGGTGGAACACTTCGCTCACATCTGCACCGTGAGCGATGAGCTCGGCGCGCGCCGCTACGATGTCGGACACGATGAGATAGAGACCCTGTGTCGACCCCGGCGCGGCCGAGGTGACAGCCTTGCCGAAGTGGATCGAGCCAGGCGAGCCCGGAGGCGTGAACTGCACAACCCGGAACATGTCGCCGACCGCGAAGTCGGCATCGAGCCGCCAGCCGAGGCCCTCGTAGAACTGCTTGGAGCGGTCGACGTCTGCGACCGGAATAACGACAACCTCGAACTTCAGGTCGACGGGACGTGCGCTTGCGGTGTCGGAGGTCTTTTCGCCCTGACGGGCCGTTGCGATGTCTGACATGGTCGTTTTCTTTCCAGTTGGGTGGGACCTGGTCCTGCCCGATCGTTGCCACGTAATGACCGAGCCTGTTCTGGATCTCTCTGCTGCATGTCGGCCAGAGCCAAGTTCTCTTCGACGTATTTTGACGCGTCGAGCGCACGGAAACGGTCCGCCGGAGTGCAGAGTGAGATGCGCACGGTTGGCCATTCCCTCGCGTGTGAGATCGATCATCACCTACGCCTCGGCGGCCGAGGTCTGGACGGCAGAAATCGAGTCGATGATTTGGTCTGTCGTGACAATCGCGCTGGCGTAGTTCGGCATGTTGATGTCGAGAGCCGCGTGCATCTCCTCATCCGAGTAGTCTGCCGTCGCGTCCCTCACCATGGTTACGTCGTAGCCGAGCTCGGCGGCGAAGCGAACGGTCGCTTCGACGCAGGTGTGTGCGATCAGTCCGATGACAATGAGTTTCTGGATTCCGTGCCTTTTCAGCTGCAGATCCAGATCCGTATTGGCGAACCCACTGGAACACCAATGTTCGGTCGCGACAGTTTCGCCTGGCTTGGGCTCGAACTCGGACCGAATCTCGCCGCCCCAGGTGCCGTATTCAAAGCTCTTGCTCTTCCATGCTCTCTTCTGGACGGGCGCGACGTAAGTCCATGTCTCATAGTCGCCCGGACGGTATCGATGATGCATTGCATAGAAGACGCGAAGCTTAGCTTGACGCGCGGCATTCAGGACTTGCAGCATGTGAGGCACGCAGCCGTTCGCCTCTGCGACAGCCCGGATGCGGGGCCATATCTTGCCCCCATCGGAAATGAAGTCGTTGTACGGATCGATCACCAAAAGTGCGGTGACCTCCCGGTCATGTGCGTGCCTCGTCATTGTGCCTCCTCCATGGAGCGGCTACATCACAAGAAAGATGCTGCCGCTCAGTTCCTGAGCGCGGCTCGTTCGATGCTGGCCGCAAAAAGCGGCGTCTCGCCCTTGTTGTGAGCGATCGACATGGGCTGGCGCTGTGACCGAAGCACCTCGAACGGGATGCCCTGGCGCTCGAAGAAGGCCATGAATTCCTTCGTGGCCCAGGACCGGACGTGGTTGGTAAACTCACATCGGCGACTGTCGATAGCCTTGACGCTCAGCTCCCAACGCACATGGATCGTGGTGCGGCCCGTAGGCGTGAAGAGGTCTGAAACCGACTCCAGGATGAGGTGATCCTTGCGGCCAAGCGTCTCGACATAGTGTTGCACCATCAGGCTGCCGCCGATGATCTCGACATTGATCGACATGCGCTTGCCATCCGGCGCCGTCGTGAAACCCGCCGCTATGTGGGCAGGCGAACACCCCTGATATTCATGTTCGGACAGCGCGAAGCACCAGTTGGGAATGTCAATCTTCTCGATCGGCGCGTTGATGATAGCCGTAAAGCTTGAATCGACGATTTCATGGTCCTCGACGGGGGCTGCCATCTTCGTGATGGGTTCGTGCGATGCGGAAGAGTGCGCGATTGCTGACATGGCGTTCTCCTTTGTCCCGGGTTCAATCGGGTTGCCTTGGACAGTCGAGCAGGTGTGACTGCAAGCGGAACCCTGTGAGGGGTTCAGATTTGCTGGCGCAGCGGACGAAATGCCGTCCGGAGTTCGGCGGTGAAGGCCGCGGGCTGCTCCCAGGCTGCGAAATGGCCGCCCTTGGGGAGCCGGTTGTAATGGATAAGCTTCGGATACGCCTTTTCAGCCCAGGTCTCCGGCGCCTGGTAGATCTCGTCCGGGAAGGCGCTCACAGCGACCGGGATCTTGATGCCCCTGGGGTCGAAGAAGCCTCCCGTCGGGTGGTGCGCGTTGTCCCAATAAAGACGCGCCGAGGAGATCGCCGTGTTGGTCAGCCAGTACATCGTGACATTGTCCAGGATATCGTCCTTCGTCAGCCCTTCCGGCTGCCCGTCGAAGACGCGTGCGATCAGCTCGTAGCTGCGGATGTCGTGGTCGAGCATCCAGGCTGCGAGACCAACCGGCGAGTCGACGATGCCGTAGAGCGTCTGCGGGCGATTGTTCATCTCGATCGCGTAGCCCAGCCCGTTCTTGTAGAAATCGTCGAGCTGGTCCCAGGCGCGCTTCTCGTCGGGCGAGAGGCCGGCGGGCGCCCGGCCGCCGGCGGCAAGCGCCTTCGAGATGTCGGCGGGCACGGTGGCAGCCATGTTGGTGTGGATGCCAAGCAAGCCCGGAGGCTCTTGCAGCGCCATCGTCTCCGACACGGCGTTGCCCCAGTCGCCGCCCTGCGCGACGTATCTCGTGTAACCGAGGCGTTGCATCAGCATCGCCCACGCTTTGGCGATGCGGACAGGTGTCCATCCCGGTGCGGTCGGCTTGCCTGAGAAGCCGTAACCAGGCAGCGAGGGGATCACCACATGAAATGCGTCCGCTTCGCTCCCGCCGTTGGCGGTTGGATTGGTGAGCGGCTCGATGACCTTCAACTGCTCGATGATCGAGCCAGGCCAGCCATGCGTGATAATTACCGGCAATGCATTCTCATGCCTGGAGCGGACATGGATGAAGTGGATGTCCAGCCCGTCGATCTCGGTGATGAACTGCGGCAGGGCATGGAGCCGGGTCTCCATCTTGCGCCAGTCGTAATCCGTCGCCCAGTACTTCGCGAGCTTCTGCATTGTGGCGAGCTGCACGCCCTGGGTGTCGTCAGCCACATTCTCCTGGTCCGGCCAGCGGGTCGCGGCGACGCGTCGGCTAAGCTCGTCGATTTCCTCCTGAGGAAAGCTGACCTTGAAGGGCCGGATCGCATCGCCCGCGGCTGCGGCGACCGATGGGAGCAGGCTGGCAGTACCTACGGCGGCAATGCCCATTGCGGCCGTGCTCAAAACCAGGCGGCGGTCCTGATCGATTAGTTCGGGAGTCTTGGTCGTATTCATGGGTCTCTCCTGGGGGGTGCTCGGTGCTGCCGAAAACTTACGCCCGCAGGACGAGAATCGCCCGTTATGTGTTGTGAGCCCCCTGTTAGTGGCTGTCAGCGCTGGTGGCTCCGGGCAGCGGGGTCCTGCCACCGTTCGCCTATGGTGCAGGTGTTGTACTTGACTTAGACTATCGGCTTGGTGGCGGGCGGCTCCGAGAGAAGCGCCATGACGATAGTGGCAGGTCAGGCCAAGGACGGACTGTCGTTCGGTCCTTTCCATCTGGTTGCGCGCGAAAGGCTCGTCACAAAAGACGGCGCTCCCTTGGCGCTGGGCTCGCGTGCACTGGACATTCTCATTGCCCTGATCTCCACGCCGAATGAAATCGTCGGCAAAAAGGATCTGATGTCGCGGGTTTGGCCCGATGTCGTAGTCGAGGAAGGCAGCCTGCGGTTTCACATGACCAGGCTCCGCAAGGCGCTGGGTGACGGAAAGGACGGCGCACGATACATCGCGACACTACCAGGGCGGGGTTATTGCTTCATCGCGCCCGTCTCGCAGATCGGCGGTCCGCGCGATGAAGAGCCTGCAGCTGCCGCCAGTTTTCCGCACGCGAATCTTCCGAGCCGCTTGGGCCGAATGGTTGGCCGGGACGACGACGTTCTTCAGCTGTCGGCTCGACTGAATGCGTCGCGCTTCGTCACAATCGTTGGCGCGGGCGGCGTCGGCAAAACCACCGTCGCGATCGCGGTCGGACATCACCTCATTGACGGCTTCGCGGGCGCTGTGCTGTTCGTCGACCTGGGAATGCTCGGCGATCCCGACCTGGTGACGACAGCCGTCGCCTCCATGCTTGGGCTGTCGGTTCAATCGAGTGACGCGACGCCCAGTCTGATCGCCTACCTGCGCAACAAGCGGATGCTTTTGATCCTCGACACCTGCGAGCATCTCGTCGATGCGGTGGCGCCTCTGGCCGCAAGCATCATCGACGCGGCGTCGCAGGTCCACATTCTGGCAACAAGTCGCGAAGCGCTTCGGGTCGAAGGCGAGCATATCTACCGATTGGATGCCCTTGCCTGTCCGCCAGACGACCCAAGGCTTACGGCGGCGGTTGTCCAGACGTTCCCGGCCATTCAACTGTTCGTGGAGCGCGCGGTGGCAAGTGGCGCGCGCTTGGATGTCAGCGATGCGGAGGCCCTGATCGTCGCAAGCATCTGTCGAAAGCTTGACGGTGTGGCGCTTGCAATCGAGTTGGCGGCCCGGCGGGTCGAGTCTTATGGATTGCAACAAACCGCCGCGCTTCTCGATCAACGTCTGACTTTGCTGTGGCTGGGATCGCGGACCGCGCCACCGCGTCAAAAGACCCTGCAGGCCACGCTGGATTGGAGCTTTGGGCTACTTACCGACCTGGAGCGCGCAGTGCTTCGCAGGCTCGCTGTATTCCTTGGCCATTTCACGCTCGATGCGGTCTTGGAAGTCGTCACAAGCGCTGCCCTCGACAGATCGACGGTTCTTAATGCCATGGATAGTCTTGTTGCCAAGTCGATCATAGCGACGCGCCCGCTCGGAGCGATGATGCGCTATCGGCTCCTGGATACCACGCGCGCCTACGTCCTCGATATCAGCATAGATGACGCCGAGGCCGCCGATCTGGCGGTGCGCCACGCCGCCTACTATCGAAGATGGCTTGAGCAAACAGGTATCGAGTGGCCAGGTCTGGCGACCGGCGAGGAGCGGGCTCCTCACTTCGCCGCCATCAACAATGTGCGGGCCGCTCTGGAATGGTGCTTCGGCGAGGGCGGAAACGCCGATATCGGCATCGGACTTGCCACTGCTGCCGCGCCTGTTTTCCTGGCGATGTCCTTGTTGCCGGAGTGTCATCGCTGGTCAGAACGCGCGATATTCGCTCTCGACGATGCCGCTCTTGGCGGACTTGACGAGATGCATCTCCAGGCAGCCTTGGGTGTGTCCCTGATGTTCATGCGGGGAGGGCGTGATGCGGCGCGCGTCGCCCTGGAGAAAAGCCTGGCGATCGCCGAAGAACGCGGTGATACGTTGGATCAAGTGCGCCTGCTGGGTCCGCTCAACATGTTCCACCTGCGGACAGGCAACTTCGTGACCGCCCTCCAGTTTGCAAAACGCTGTTCAGCCATAGCCGCGACCCTGGAGGATCCGGTCGCGATTGCGTTGGCGCATACCATTCTGGGGATATCGCTTCACCTTCGTGGTGACCTGGCCGAAGCCCGCGCGGAGCTTGAGGCAGCGCTGGATCGTGGGCCACGCTCTCAGCGAACCACAACGGTCTATCTCGGTTTCGAGGGCAAAATCCTGGCCAAGGCTATCCTGGCGAGGAACCTTTGGCTGCAAGGCCATCCGGACCAAGCCATGGAACGTGCTCGACAGGCCGTCGAAGAGGCCGCCGCCATGGACCACTCGCTGACTCTGGCGATCGCCCTGATCTGGGGAATATCGGTGTTCCTGTGGGCCGGGGAACTGGAGAGCGCGGAGGCACACATCGACATGCTGATTTCCCGCGCCGAGTCCCATTCCATGGCCCCTTATCTGCTGGTCGGTCGGGGATTCAAAAGCGAAGTCGCAATCCGGCACGGGGATGCGACAGGTGGGGTCGGGGGCCTCCAGAGTTCTCTCCAAAACCTCCACGCAGCACCTTACGAATTGCTCACGACCGAGCTCAACCTCTCGCTGGTTAGAGGACTATCCGCGATCGGTCGGGTCGACGAAGCAGTCGCGCTGATCGGTGATTCAGTTGGTCAAGTCGAAAAGAACGGTGACCAATTGTACCTTCCGGAGTTGCTGCGGATGAAGGGAGGCCTTCTTCTCCAACAACTGTCGGAACGCAATCGCGACGAGGTCGGCGCATCCCTAATGCAGGCACTGGAGTTGAGCCGGAGTCAAGGCGCGCGGGCATGGGAGCTGCGAACCGCAATTGATATGGCAACGTTGATGGCTGGGCGAGGCGAGATCGACGGCGCTCGCGAGCTCTTGCAATCGGTTGCGGAGCATTTCGTAGAAGGCGCGAGTACGGAAGATTTGAAGGCTGCCGCGCGCCTGTTGGCGACGCTGAACTAGCTACCGCCGATACGCGTTTACACTTTTGCAGACGGTCCGACGGCAGCTATGGGCGCATAGCCGCCGTCCGCTGTCCTTCAGATCTGGCCACCGGCACTTGATGTGCAAGACAGAATTTGCCAACACAGATGCCCGCCCTTCGGTGCGATGCCCCTCACCTGCCCCTGGACAAGCTCCCCAAAATCCCGCGGACGATCGCCCGTCCGACCGACGAGCCGACCGAGCGCACGATGGATTTGATCGCCGCCTCCGCAACGGTCTGACGGTTGGAGGGGCGCGGCGCGCGGCGGCCGCCGGTCGGCTGGGGATCGTCATTGCCGAAGCCGGGAATGGTCCAGCGCGAACGGCCGCTTTCCTGTTGCTGCGCCTGTGCCTCCTGGGCGTCCTTGGCCTTCTTCTGCAGCATCTCGAAGGCCGATTCGCGGTCGATGGTCTGATCGTATTGTCCCGCAACCGGGCTCTCGGTGATCAGCTTGCGGCGCTCGTCGGGCGTGATCGGGCCAAGGCGCGATGACGGCGGGCGGATCAGCGTTCGCTGCACCATGGACGGCACGCCCTTGGCTTCCAGCGTCGAGACAAGCGCCTCGCCGGTGCCGAGCTGCGTGATCACGGTTGCGCAGTCGAAGTCGGGATTAGGCCTGAACGTCTCGGCCGCCGTCCTGACGGCCTTCTGTTCGCGCGGCGTGTAGGCACGGAGTGCGTGCTGCACGCGGTTGCCGAGCTGGGCCAGCACCGTTTCGGGGATATCCAGCGGATTTTGCGTGACGAAATAAACGCCGACGCCCTTCGAGCGGATCAGCCGGACCACCTGCTCGACGCGGTCGACCAACACCTTCGGGGCGTCGTCGAACAGAAGGTGCGCCTCGTCGAAGAAGAAGACCAGCTTCGGCCTGTCCGGGTCGCCGACTTCCGGCAGTTCCTCGAACAGTTCCGACATCAGCCACAGAAGGAACGTCGCATAGAGCCGCGGATTCATCATCAGCTTGTCGGCGGCGAGCACGCTGATGGCGCCGCGTCCATCGCGCGTGGTGCGCATGATGTCGGATATCCGCAATGCCGGCTCGCCGAAGAAATTGGCAGCGCCCTGCTGCTCCAGGACCAGCAGCGTGCGCTGGATCGCGCCGACCGAAGGCTTCGTCACATTGCCGTAGCGGGCGCCGATCTCTTCGGCGCGGTCGGCGATATTGGCCAGCAGTGACTGCAGGTCCTTCAAATCGAGCAGCAGAAGGCCTTCCTCGTCGGCGATGCGGAAGGCGATGTTCATGATGCCTTCCTGCGCCTCGGAAAGGTTCATCAACCGCGACAGAAGCAGCGGCCCCATCTCCGAGATGGTGGCGCGGATCGGGTGGCCCTGCTCGCCGAACAGATCCCAGAAGATGACCGGGAATTCCTGGAATTCATAGGGATCGAGCTTGACCTGCTCGGCCCGCTTGACCAGGAAATCCTGCGCTGTGCCCATCATAGCGATACCCGACAGGTCGCCCTTGATGTCGGCGCAGAATACCGGCACGCCGGCATTTGAGAAACCCTCGGCCAATATCTGCAGGGTCACCGTCTTGCCGGTGCCGGTCGCGCCGGTGACCAGGCCATGACGATTGCCATATTGCAGCAAAAGCTGTTCGGGCCGCTGATAACTGTCGTCCGGCTTGCGGCTGGCCCCTATGAAGATACTGGTATCGTCGGCCATGTGTCCGGTCTCTCCGCAAACCTATAGGGTTGAATGCCCTGATCCCTTGAAGAAAAGGGAGCCCCGCCGCAGGTATAGTGAGGCCATTGCGCAGCGACAATGGGCACCGTCGAAAATGGCTTTTGGAGCTTGCGGAACCTGCCCATGTTTGGCAATCGGTTGACGGTCACCGTCACGGAAGGCGAGTTGCACCGCATGTGTGCTGCATTGTGATATCGGGCCGGGGACCGTAGACTGACATAGTCGGCCGCTGCGGCCGCTAGAACGAGGAGAACCGATGGGCGCCGGTGCCTTGACCCAGGATGCCGAACTTCCGAACGTCGACCGGCAACGATGGCTGGCGCTGGCGGAGAAGGCGCTGGCCGGCGGGTCCTTCGAGGAAAAGCTCGTCTCGCATACGGACGACGCCATCCGCATCGAGCCGCTCTACGAGCGTTCGGTAACCGCCGAGCCTGTCGTGCGCGCCAACCCGGGATCACCGTGGATCGTCAGCCAGCGCATCGACGATCCGGACATAGGCCGCGCCAGTGCGCAGGCGCTGGAAGACGTCGCGCAGGGTGCCACCGGACTGTCGCTTGTCTTCGAGGGTGCGCCGAACGCCTTCGGCTATGGCTTGCCGAGGACGGCGGAGGCGCTGGAGGGCGTGCTCGACGGCGTGCCGCTCAACCGCATCCAGATCCGCATCGACGCCCATCCCTGGAGCCGTGCCGTGGCCGACTGGCTGGTGGCGTTTTTGACCAAGCGCCGCTCCGACCCGGCAAAGCTCAACCTCTCCTTCGGCATCGATCCGGCGGCGATCTTTGCCGGGACCGGCAGGCTGCGCATGTCGATCGAGGCTTTGCAGGCTTCGATGCCGCAATCGCTGGCGCATTTCTTTTCGATGGGTGTGCCCGGCGTGCTGCTGGAGGCCGACGGGCGGGTATTCCACAATGCCGGCGCCACCGAGGCGCAGGAGCTTGGCACCATGCTCGCCTCGGCCGTCTCCTATTTGAGGCTGTTCGAGAAGGCGCGCCAGCCGCTCGTCTACGCGGCGCCGCATATCGGTTTTGCGCTCAGCGTCGACCAGGACCAGTTCGTTTCGACGGCCAAGGTCAGGGCGTTGCGCAGGCTGTGGGCGCGTGTCCAGGAGGCCTGCTCGATACCGCCCTCCACCGCCAGCATCCATGCCGAAACATCCTTCCGGATGATGACGGCGGCCGATCCGGAAACCAACATCCTGCGCACCACCATTGCCGCTTTTGCCGCTGCCGCCGGCGGCGCGGATTCGATCGCCATCCTGCCGCACACGATCGCGCACGGCCTGCCCGCGGGTTTTGCCCGCCGCGTTGCCCGCAACGCGCAACTGATCATGGCCAATGAAAGCAATATCGACCACGTCGCCGATCCGGTTTGCGGTTCGGGGGCCGTCGAAGCGCTGACTGCGGAGCTCTGCGCGGCGGCCTGGCAGGAGTTCCAGCAGATCGAGGCGGAAGGCGGCGTGCTGACCAGCCTTGAGCAAGGCCACATCCAGAGGCGCGTCCAGGCAGCTTCCGCCCGCCGCAACACAGCCTACCAGGCGGGCGAACGGGCGATCGTCGGCACGACGCTGCACCCGTCGAAGACCGAGCGTCCGGTCGAGACGCTGGCGGCGGAGCGGCGGCCTGCCTTCACCGAAGGCGTTGCGGTGTGCGAGCCGCTATTTCCGATCCGCATCGATCAGTCGATCGGAGCCGTGCCATGATCCCGGATTTCAGCCAGATCGCCTGGTCGCCGCCACGGCGGGCGCCGGTCGAGATCAAAGGCCAGCGGATGACGCCGGAAGGAATCGCCGTCAAGCATCTCTACAACCAGGGCGATCTCAAGGGCTTGCCGCACCTCGATACCTATCCAGGCCTGCCGCCTTTCGTGCGCGGCCCCTATCCGACGATGTATGTCCAGCAACCCTGGACGATCCGGCAATATGCCGGCTTCTCGACGGCCGAAGAGTCCAACGCCTTCTACCGGCGCAATCTTGCCGCCGGCCAGAAAGGCCTGTCGGTCGCCTTCGATCTCGCCACGCACCGCGGCTACGACAGCGACCATCCGCGCGTCGCCGGCGATGTCGGCATGGCCGGCGTCGCCATCGATTCCATTCTCGACATGCGCCAGCTGTTCGACGGCATCCCGCTTAACGAGATGACGGTATCGATGACGATGAACGGCGCGGTGCTGCCGATCATGGCGCTCTATATCGTCGCGGCGGAGGAACAGGGCGTTGCGCAGAAGGACCTCACCGGGACCATTCAGAACGACATCCTGAAAGAGTTCATGGTGCGCAACACCTACATCTATCCGCCAAAACCTTCGATGCGGATCGTGTCGGACATTTTTTCCTACACGTCGAAGCACATGCCGAAGTTCAATTCGATCTCGATCTCCGGCTATCACATGCAGGAGGCGGGAGCGACGGCGGATCTCGAGCTCGCCTACACGATTGCAGACGGTATCGAATATGCCCGCGCCGGCGTCGCGGCCGGCCTCGACATCGACCGTTTCGCGCCGCGCCTTTCCTTCTTCTGGGCGATCGGCATGAATTTCTTCATGGAAGTCGCCAAGCTGAGAGCAGCGCGCGTATTGTGGGCCAGCCTAATGCTGAAGAACTTTTCGCCGAAGGACGAGCGCTCGCTGTCGCTGCGCACCCATTGCCAGACTTCGGGCTGGTCGCTGACGGCGCAGGATCCCTACAACAACATCATCCGCACCATGATCGAGGCGATGGCCGCCACTCAAGGGCATACGCAGTCGCTGCACACCAATTCCTTCGACGAGGCAATGGCGCTGCCGACCGACCATTCGGCCCGCATCGCCCGCAACACACAGCTCATCCTGCAGAAGGAATCCGGCACGACGCGCATTATCGACCCGTGGGGCGGCTCCGCCTATGTCGAACGGCTGACACATGATCTGGCGGCGCGTGCGCTTGCGCATATCGAGGAGGTCGAGAGCCTCGGCGGCATGGCCGCGGCGATCGAAAAGGGCCTACCGAAGCTGCGCATCGAAGAGGCTGCCGCGCGCACCCAGGCGCGCATCGATTCCGGCGAACAGATCGTGGTCGGTGTCAATGCTCACCGTCCCGGCACGGACATCGAAGTCGACGTGCTGAAGATCGACAATGCCGAAGTCAGGGCGCGGCAATTGTCGAAGCTGCAGCGGCTGAAAGGCACGCGTGATGTGGCCGCCGCCGAGAGCGCGCTCGATGCGCTTACCCGTGCTGCCGGGAGTAACGGAAACCTGCTGGAATTCGCCATCCGGGCCGCACGCGCCAACGCCACGGTCGGCGAGATTTCGCTGGCGCTGGAAAAAGTTTTCGGCCGCCATGTCGCCTCGGTGCAGACGATCTCCGGCGTCTATCGCAACGCGCTCGGCGACAATCCGGTGGTCGACCGGCTGCAGGACAAGATCGTCGCGTTCGAGGAGAAGTCCGGCGGCAAGCCGCGCATTCTGGTCGCCAAGATGGGGCAAGACGGCCATGATCGCGGCCAGAAAGTGATCGCCACCGCCTTTGCCGACCTAGGCTTCGACGTCACCGTCGGGCCGATGTTCCAGACGCCGGACGAGATCGCCAGGCTGGCCGTCGAGCATGACGTGCACATCGTCGGCGCCTCGTCGCTGGCAGCGGGCCATTTGACGCTTATTCCCGAACTTAAGCTTGCACTGAAGAAGCTCGGCCGCGACGACATGCTGATCGTCGCCGGCGGCGTCATTCCGCCGCAGGATTACGACGCAGTCCGGCAGGCAGGCGCCACTGAGATCTTCCCGCCCGGCACGGTCATACCGGAAGCGGCGGACCGGCTGATGGACCGGCTGCTGACAGACTGACTTGACAGGTAGAAGTTTTCCGTTATAATTGTTGTTAGAACAGTGCGAAGGGAGACTGAAGGAGTTTTCAATGAACATTACCGTGCGTAAAATCGGCAATTCCGAAGGTGTGATCTTGCCTCGGGAAGTGCTTGATCGGCTAAATGTTCGTGCAGGAGATACGCTTGTGGCCGCCGAGAACGCAGGCGAACTTCGGCTTCGTCGGCTTGAAAGCGATCCCGAGAAATTCGAAAGCAAGATGAAGATAGCGCGTGAACGGATGAAGAAGTACGAGGTTGCCTACCGCGCGCTCGCAAAATGACCGAGCATCATTCGAGGGAGTTCGTGGAGGCGCTTCACGCCGAGCAGTTGCGCCTTCACGGAGGAGCAGCGGGAATCCGCGATCAAGGAATGCTGGAGTCGGCGCTTTACAGGCCGCAGCAAAGAGAAATCTATGGCGAGCCCGATCTCTGTGAACTCGCAGCCGCCTATCTTTTCGGCATTGCCAAGAACCATCCATTCGTCGACGGCAACAAGCGCACGGCTTTTGCGGCGGCCGATCTGTTCCTTTATTTCAACGGGCTGAGCATCGAAGCCGAGCAGGCGGACATTATTCAACTGGTCATGATGGTCGCCGCCGGCGAAATCGACGAGGCCGGCGCCTCAGCGTTCTTCCGCGATCATGTCGTCAAGCTCGAAGACTAACTGTCGGAGAGCTTGACGATCTCCCATTCCTTGCCATTGACCACCGCAACTTCGCCGACCTTCTTGCCGAACAAGGCCATCGCCATCGGCGACATATGAGAAATTGTCCCCTTAGCGGGATTGGCTTCGTCCTCGCCGACGATCTTCCAGTGCACCTTCTTGCCGTCGTGGCTTTCCAGCGTGACGCCCATGCCGAAGCGAACCATGTCGCTGCCCGGTTCCGGCACCGAAAGCTCGGCGCTTTCGCGTCGCGCCGTCCAGTAGCGGAGATCACGCGACACCAGCGCGATACGCTCGCGGTCGGCCCTCTTTTCGGCTCTGCCCAGTTCGTCGCGCAGAGCGGCCACCTCCGCATCGATCAGCGTCAGGCCGCGTTCCGTCACCAGATTGCGGTGATGACTGATCGGCCGCTCGCCGATGCCGGCGATGGCGTTTTCGCTGTCTTCCTCGCGGGTGAAAGCCCTGCTCATTTATCGAACTTATGCCTGACGCGACGACTCCACAAGCCGTAGCCGGCGAACCGACGTCGGAGCCGATCCGGGCCGATCCTGTCTGGCACGAATCCTGCGGCGCGACCGTTGAACGCAAGGAATCTGTGCCGATGTTGAACAGACGAACGCTGCTTGCGCAGACCGCCGGCTTTGCCGTCATGGGGCTTTCGCTCGGCAAGGCAGCGGCGAAAAACCTTCCCGGCATCGAGAAAGCCGCGATGCGTGGCGCGATCAACGCGACCGAGCTCGGCGTCCGGCCCGGTGCGCTTGACGATCAGAGCAAGGCTTTCACCAAGCTGCTGCGCGACGCGCACGACCGCGACATGCCGGTGTTCCTGCCGCCGGGGATCTATATCGTTTCCAACCTGTCGCTGCCCGGCCGGGTGCGCCTGTCCGGCGTGCCGGGCGCATCGCGGATCGTCTATGGCGGCAATGGCCATCTCATCATGGCCGACCAGGCCGAGCATATCGAACTCAGCGGGCTGGTGTTCGATGGCTGCAACCGCTGGATGGGCGACTACACGCAAGGCCTGCTCGATCTGCGCCGCATCGCCCATCTGGTCGTCGACAATTGCCAGCTTACCGGCAGCGGCAAGAACGGTCTGGCGCTCGAGCACGCCTGGGGCCGAATCCAGCGCTCGGAGATATCCGGTGCGGCCGATGCCGGCATCTATTCGGTCGAGGCCGATGGCCTGGAAATATCAGGCAATAGCGTCTCCGACTGCGCCAATGGCGGCATTCTCGTGCACCGCTGGCAGGCGGCTGAAGACGGCACCATCGTCAGCGGCAACCGGATCGAGCGCATCCAGGCGCGCAGCGGCGGAGCCGGCCAGAACGGCAACGGCATCAATGCGTTCCGCGCCGGCAACGTCATCATCTCCGGCAATATTGTCTCGGACTGCGCGTTCTCGGCGATCCGCGCCAACACTTCCAGCAATTTGCAAGTCACCGGCAACACCTGCTCGCGTTCGGGCGAGACGGCCGTGTATTCCGAATTCTCGTTCGAAGGCGCCGTCATCGGCAACAACATCGTCGACGGCGCCGCGAACGGCATTTCGATCGTCAATTTCAACGAGGGCGGCCGCATGGGCGTGTGCTCCGGCAACATCGTCCGCAATCTGTCGACCAGCGGCCCCTACCCTGCCGACGCGCCCGGCTTCGGCGTCGGCATTAGCGTCGAGGCCGACACCACCGTTTCCGGCAACGTCATCGAGAATGCGCCGCTCTACGGCATGCAGATCGGCTGGGGACCGTTCATGCGCAATGTGGTCGCCACGGGAAACGTCATCCGCAAGGCGGGGACCGGCATCGTCGTCACCGTGGTCGAAGGTGCCGGAACGGCAATCATCTCCGACAATGTCATCGACGGAGTCCAGAACGGCGCGATCGTCGGCCAGCGCTGGGCCGAGCCGGTGACCGGCGACCTCGCTGCATCAGGCAATGCCGGCTATGCGCATTTGACCGTCGAGCGCAACCACGTCAGTTGAAGGTGGCCGTCGGCCGGAGCGCGCCAACCTTGGCGCCGATCCGGCTCTCGATAGGCGGATTTGCCTGTTCGGTCAGTTTCGCTGCGAGCGCCTGGTCGGCTTGCAAAAGCTTAGCCAGCACGGCCGCGACCATCACTTCAGCGGCGCGGCCGGCGCCATCGTCGCACTTCAGCGCGATGCCAAGGCCAAGCTCCGGAAGGGCTGCACAAAAAACACCTTCGGCGCCTCCCTTGACGAAAATCCGGCCCGGTGCGGCGTCCATCATCGCGACATCGGACCTGCCCGTGCCGGCGACGAAAAACGGCTCGGCCATGCAGGCGGAAAGCAGCCGCTTCGCCGCCCGGGCGCGCACCGGCTCGAACCCGGCACCTGTCGCCATGCGGGCAAAGCCAAGGGCAAAGCTGCGCAGCGGCACGGCATAGGTCGGAATCGAGCAGCCGTCGGTGCCGCGGTGATCGGCGTCATGGGCAGCACCGGTCACCGCCTGCATCGCTTCGCGCACCATCTCCTGCGAGGCATGGCCAGCCTTGACGTAACCACGATGGGCGATGCCGCTGTGAACGCAGGTGCAGAGAAAGCCCGAGTGCTTGCCGGAACAATTGTTGTGCAGCGCGTTCGGCACGCTGCCGGCGCGGGCAAGTGCCAACGTCGCTCCATGGCTCGACGGCCAATGCGCGCCGCATTCGAGTGCCGTCTCGTCCAGGCCGGCCTTCGCCAGCATGGCGCGCGCCAGCTCGACATGTGGCGGCTCGCCGGAATGCGAGGCGCAGGCCAGCGCCAGCTCCCGATCACCGAAGCCGTAGGCATCGGCAGCGCCGCTCTCGACCAGCGGCAGCGCCTGGATCGCCTTGACCGCCGAACGCGGGAACACCGGTTGTGCCGTGTCGCCGATCTCCCAGACAGGCTTGCCGTCGGCGTCGAAGACGGCAACAGCGCCGCGATGGGCACTCTCGACGATTGCGCCGCGCAAGACTTCGACCAGAACCGGATTTGTCATGTCACCTCCCGCAATGCGGGCGGGTTTATCTGATCCGGTCGAGAATGGAAACGTAGTTGGCGACCGCGGCACCACCCATGTTGAAGATGCCGCCGAGTTTTGCTCCCGGCACCTGGATGCCGCCCGCCTCGCCGACAAGCTGCATGGCGCTCAGCACATGCATCGATACGCCGGTGGCACCGATCGGGTGGCCCTTGGCCTTCAGTCCACCGGACGGATTGACCGGCAGCCGTCCGTTTTTCGCCGTCTCGCCATCCAGGGCCAGCTTGGCGCCCTCGCCCGGCTTTGCCAGGCCCATCGCCTCATACTCGATCAGTTCGGCGATGGTGAAACAGTCGTGCGTCTCGACGAAGGACAGGTCGCCGAGCGTCACGCCCGCCTGCTTCAGCGCCTGGTTCCACGCCTGCTCGCAGCCTTCGAAGGCGAGAATGTCGCGCTTCGACATCGGCAGGAAATCCTGCACATGCTCATTGGCGCGGAAGGCGACGGCGCGGCGCATCTTCAGCGCCGTGGCCGTGTCGGCAAGGACAAGCGCGGCGGCACCGTCCGACACCAGCGAGCAGTCTGTGCGCTTCAGCGGACCGGCGACGAAGGGGTTTTTTTCGCTTTCCTGCCGGCAGAACTCGTAGCCGAAATCCTTGCGCATCTGCGCGTAGGGATTGTCGACGCCGTTCTTGTGGTTTTTGGCGGCGATCATCGCCAGCGCATCCGACTGGTCGCCGTAGCGCTGGAAATAGGCTTGGGCGATCTTGCCGAAGACGCCGGCGAAACCTGCCGGCGTGTTGCCGTCCTCCGGCAGATACGAGGCCTTGAGCAGGTTCTTGCCGATCTCGGGACCGGGCGTCGTCGTCATCTGCTCGGCGCCGACCACCAGCACGATACGGGCGGCATTGGCGTCGATGGCGCGGATGCCTTGCCTGACCGCCGCCGAGCCGGTGGCGCAGGCGTTCTCGACGCGGGTCGCAGGCTTGAAGCGCAGCCGGTCGTCTGCCTGGAGGACCAGGCTCGCGGTGAAATCCTGGGCGGAAAACCCGGCGTTGAAGTGGCCGAGCACGATCTCGTCGACGTCATCCGGACCGATGCCGGCATGATCGAGCGCCTCGACTGCCACCTTGGTGATCAGGCCCTCCAGCGTCTCGCCTTCGAGCTTGCCGAAGCGCGAATGCGCCCAACCGACGATGCATGCTGTCATGGCGATCTCCATCCTGTGGACCCGGGCTACGCGATACTTGCAGCGCGCCTCAGCATTGTTCAAGCATGAACCGTTCCGCCGGCTTCGTGAAGGGGCCAGAACCGCACAATCGCTTGATCTTGATCATCTGGTCATAGTGCCTGGCTTTTGCCAGCAAATCAGGCCGGATTTTTGTTGATTGATGCGTCAATAAAAAATAATCTTGCCCCAACAGGCCGGAGCAAGAATGCCGAAACTCGGAATGGAGCCGTTGCGCCGCAGGGCGCTAATCGATGCAACGATCTCGGCGATCGGCGAGCGCGGTTCGCTTGATGTGACGATGTCGGAAATCGCCGGGCGCGCCGGCGTGTCCTCGGCGCTTGCCCACCATTATTTCGGCGTCAAGGACGAATTGCTGTTGGCGACGATGCGGCACATCCTGAGCGAGCTCACCGCCGATACGCGCCGTGCACTTCGCGCGGCCGGCACGGCGCGCCAGCGCGTCTCGGCGGTGGTCGCGGTCAATTTCTCCGACATCCAGTTCCAGCCCGAAACGATCGCCGCCTGGCTCGCCTTCTATGTCGAGGCGCAGAAATCGGCAGCGCTTCGACGGCTGCTCAAGGTCTATGCGCGGCGGCTGCATTCCAATCTGCTCAGCGGGCTGGCCGGGATCCTGCCGAGAAGCGAGGCCGACCGGGTCGCCGAAGCGACGGCGGCGCTGATCGACGGGCTCTATATCAGGCGCGCGCTGAAAGACGGTGTTCCCGATGCCGCGACCGCGATCGCACTGGTCGAGGACTATCTCGAAACGAAGCTCAGCGGACGGCAGAAGCAGTGACATCCAAGCGACCCAACATCCTGATCGTCATGGTCGATCAGCTCAACGGAACGCTGTTTCCGGATGGGCCGGCGGACTTCCTGCACGCGCCGCATCTGAAGGCGCTCGCCGCGCGTTCGGCGCGTTTTTGCAACAATTACACGGCCTCGCCGCTCTGCGCGCCGGGCCGCGCCGCATTCATGAGCGGCCAGTTGCCGTCACGCACCGGGGTCTATGACAACGCCGCCGAATTCGCGTCTTCGATCCCGACCTTTGCCCATCATCTGCGCGCCGCCGGTTATCACACCTGCCTCTCCGGCAAGATGCATTTCGTCGGGCCGGACCAATTGCACGGTTTCGAGGAGCGGCTGACCACCGACATCTATCCGGCCGATTTCGGCTGGACGCCCGACTATCGCAAACCCGGCGAGCGCATCGACTGGTGGTATCACAATCTCGGCTCCGTCAGCGGCGCCGGTACTGCTGAGATCACCAACCAGCTGGAATATGACGACGAGGTCGCCTTCCATGCCGTGCAGAAGCTTTATGATTTTGCCCGCGTCTCCGACGATGCCGCACATCGGCCCTGGTGCTTGACGGTTTCTTTCACCCATCCGCACGATCCTTACGTCGCACGGCGGCAATACTGGGACCTCTACGAGGATTGCCCGGCGCTCGAGCCTGAGGTCGGCTTCATTCCTTACGACAGGCAGGACCCGCATTCGCAGCGGCTCTACCGCGCCAGCGACTATGACAGGTTCGACATCACCGCTGAGCAGATACGCCGCGCACGGCGCGGCTATTTCGCCAACATCTCATATCTCGACGACAAGCTCGGCGAGCTGCTGTCGGTGCTCGAGCGCACGCGCATGCTCGACGACACGATCATCCTGTTCTGCTCGGATCACGGCGACATGCTCGGCGAGCGCGGCCTGTGGTTCAAGATGTGCTTCTTCGAAGGTTCGGCGCGGGTGCCGCTGATGATCGCCGGCAAAGGCATCGCCGCCGGGCTGATCGACACGCCGGTCTCCAACCTCGACGTGACGCCGACGCTTTGCGACCTCGCCGGCATCGACATCAGCGCGATTGCGCCGTGGACCGACGGCCAGTCGCTGCTGCCGCTGCTGAATGGAAAGAAGCGCTCCGCGCCGGTGCTGATGGAATATGCCGCCGAAGGCTCGAACGCGCCGATGGTGGCGCTGCGCGAGGGCCGTTACAAATTCATCCATTGCGAGATCGATCCGCCGCAACTGTTTGATCTTGAATCGGATCCGCTGGAATCGACCAACCTCGCCGCCGATCCGGCCAATGCGGCTTTGGTGACCGCTTTCTCCGACAAGGTGCGGGCGCGCTGGGACATGGCGGCGTTCGATGCAGCGGTGCGTGCCAGCCAGGCACGCCGCTGGGTAGTCTACCCGGCGCTGCGCAACGGCACCCATTATCCCTGGGAATTCCAGCCGCTGCAGAAGGCATCGGAGCGCTACATGCGCAACCACATGAACCTCGACCTGCTCGAAGAGCAGAAGCGCTTTCCGCGAGGCGAATGATGGCAGATAGTCTCGTCCCCTCGCTCGACCATCTCAGGCAGGCCTATGCCGTCACCTCCAAGGCGACGCAGGTCACGCCGCTCCTGGAATCGGCGGCACTTGCCCGCGAGACCGGCGCCGCCCGCGTCTTCGTCAAGGCCGAATCGCTGCAATGGGCAGGATCGTTCAAGGTGCGCGGCGCCTACTGGCGGCTGAAGAAGCTCTCGCCTGACGAAACCAAAAAGGGCGTCGTCGCCTACTCCTCCGGCAATTTTGCGCAGGGGCTAGCGGCGGCTGGCCAAGCCCTTGGCATTCCCGTCACCATCGTCATGCCGATCGACGCGCCGGCCGCCAAACGCGATGCCACGTCAGGGTATGGCGCGCGCGTGGTGCTGACTGACCATGGCGAACGCGCGCGTGAGGAAGTCGCCGCCGCCAGAGCGCGTGAGATCGCCGCGAGCGATGGCTTGGCGCTGCTGCACCCGTTCGACGATCCGGAGATCGTCGCCGGCCAGGCCGGCGCCGGACTGGAGGCACTCGACCAGCTCGCCGCCAGGCAAGTGGAGGCCGATGGCTTGTTCTGTTCGGTCGGCGGTGGCGGGCTGATCGGTGGCGTTTCGCTGGCCTTCCACTATCTGTCGCCCGCCACGGAGATCATCGGCGTCGAGCCGGAAGGTTTTGACGGCATGGGCTCGTCGCTCGCGCATGGCGCCATCGAAACCATGCCGATCGGACCGAAATCGATCTGCGACGGGCTGATGTCGCGGCGGCCCGGCGACGCGCCGTTCGCAGCGGTGAAGGCCGCCGGCGTTCGCGGCGTCACCGTCGACGATGCTTCGGTGCGGCGCGCCATGCGCCTCGCCTTCGAGCGGCTGAAGCTGGTGCTCGAGCCGTCCGGCGCTGCCTCGCTGGCGGCGGTGCTCGGCGGCAAGGTCGACATAACCGGCAAGACCGTTCTGGTGATGGCAACCGGCGGCAACGTCTCGCTGGCCGATTTCATTGCGCATATGAACCACGGGCGCGCATGAACCATGCTTGAAGCGGATTTCGTCATCATCGGCTCCGGCTCGGCCGGCTCGGCCATGGCCTACCGGCTGTCGGAGGACGGTAAGCATTCGGTGATCGTCATCGAATATGGCGGCAGCGATATCGGGCCGCTGATCCAGATGCCGTCGGCGCTGTCGATCCCGCTCAATATGAGCCTTTACGACTGGGGCTTCGCCAGCGAGCCGGAGCCGCATCTCGGCGGCCGCGTGCTGGCGACGCCGCGCGGCAAAGTCATCGGAGGCTCATCCTCGATTAACGGCATGGTCTATGTGCGCGGCCATGCCCGCGACTTCGACCATTGGGCCGAACAGGGCGCGACCGGCTGGGGCTTTGCCGATGTGCTCCCGTACTTCAAGCGCATGGAGGACAGCAATGGCGGCGAGAATGGCTGGCGCGGCCACGGCGGCCCGCTGACTGTGCAGCGCGGCTCGAGGACGAACCCACTCTACGGCGCCTTCGTCGAGGCAGGCCGTCAGGCCGGTTTCGAGCTGACCGACGACTATAACGGCGCGAAGCAGGAAGGCTTTGGGCCGATGGAGCAGACCATCCGCGGCGGCCGTCGCTGGTCGGCCGCGAGCGCCTATCTGAGGCCGGCGCTGAGGCGGAAAAATGTCAGCCTGGTCAAGGGTTTCGCCCGGCGGGTAATTATCGAGAATCAACGCGCCACCGGCGTCGAGATCGAAGTGCGCAAACGGATTCAGATGGTCAGAGCGCGGCGCGAGGTGATCGTTGCCGCGTCCTCGATCAACTCGCCCAAGATCCTGATGCTGTCCGGCATCGGCCCCGGCCAGCACCTTAGGGAGAACGGCATCCCGGTGATCGCCGACCGGCCCGGAGTCGGCCGCAATCTGCAGGACCATATGGAACTTTACATCCAGCAGGAATCGACAAAGCCGATCACGCTGAACTCCGTCTTGAACCCGTTCTCGAAGGCGCTGATCGGGGCACAATGGCTGTTCTTCAAGTCCGGCCTCGGCGCCACCAATCATTTCGAGGCGGCCGCCTTCGTACGCTCGCGCGCCGGCGTCGACTATCCCGATATCCAGTATCATTTCATCCCGGCCGCGGTCCGCTATGACGGCAAGGCGGCGGCCAAGGCGCACGGCTTCCAGGCGCATGTCGGGCCGATGCGGTCGAAGTCGCGCGGTTCGGTCACGCTGCGCTCGCCCGATCCCAAATCGAAGCCGGTGATCCGCTTCAACTACATGTCGCATCCGGACGACTGGACGGAGTTCCGCCACTGCATCCGGCTGACCCGCGAGATCTTCGGGCAGGCGGCCTTCGATTCGTACCGCGGCAAGGAACTGTCGCCAGGTTCACATGTGCAATCGGATGAGGAGCTCGACGCCTTCATCCGCGACCACGTCGAAAGCGCCTATCACCCGTGCGGCACCTGCAAGATGGGCCGTGCCGACGATGCGATGAGCGTCGTCGATCCAGAATGCCGCGTCATTGGCGTCGAAGGGCTTCGGGTCGCCGATTCCTCGATCTTCCCGCGCGTCACCAATGGCAATCTCAACGCTCCGTCGATCATGACCGGCGAGAAGGCCGCCGACCACATTCTCGGGCGTACGCCGCTGCCACCTTCCAACCAGGAACCATGGATCAATCCGCGCTGGCAGGTGTCGGACAGATAGGCCATGATCCGGCGGACGCATATTCCGCATGCCGCGACAAGACGATTTGGAGAACAGTCATGCGCGCCCAGCCAACGGCATCGCATTATGTCAACGGCCGCTATATCGACGACGAGCGCGGCTCAGCGCTGCCGGTTATCTATCCGGCAACCGGCGAGACCATCGCCATGCTGCGCTCGGCGACGCCGAACGTGCTGGAGCTCGCGATCGAGGCGGCGCGTGCAGCACAACCGGCCTGGGCGCGGCTGAAGGCGGTCGAACGCGGCCGCATCCTGCGCCGCGCCGCCGACATTTTGCGCGCGCGCAATGCCGATCTGGCGCGCATCGAGACGCTGGATACCGGTAAGCCTATCCAGGAGACGCTGGTTGCGGACGCCCCGTCGGCGGCCGACTGCCTGGAATATTTCGGCGGCGCGGTCGCCGCCTTTAATGGCGAGGCCGTGGATCTCGGCGGACCCTTTGCCTATACCAGGCGCGAGGCGCTCGGCGTTTGCGTCGGCATCGGCGCCTGGAACTATCCGATCCAGATCGCCGGCTGGAAATCCGCACCCGCCCTCGCCATGGGCAATGCGATGGTTTTCAAACCATCGGAAAACACGCCGCTATCAGCGCTGGCGCTCGCCGAAATCTATACCGAGGCCGGGCTGCCCGACGGGCTGTTCAACGTGGTGCAGGGTTTTGGCGATGTCGGCGCCGGCCTTGTCGGCCACAATGTCGTCGCCAAGGTCTCGGTGACCGGCTCGGTGCCAACCGGCCGCAAAGTGCTGTCGCTCGCCGGCTCAAAGATGAAGCACGCGACGATGGAGCTCGGCGGCAAGTCGCCGCTGATCGTCTTCGAAGACGCCGACCTCGAAAATGCCATCGGCGGCGCGATGCTCGGCAATTTCTATTCGACCGGCCAGATCTGCTCCAACGGCACGCGGGTCTTCGTGCAGAGCGGCATCCATGACCGTTTCGTCGAGAGGCTGACCGAACGGACGAAGAAAATCCGCATCGGCGATCCGCTCGATCCGGACACGCAGATGGGGCCGCTGGTCTCGAAGGCGCAACACGACAAGGTCGTCTCATACATAGAGGCCGGCAAGCAGGATGGCGCGGTGCTCGCCTGCGGCGGCAATGTGCCTTCGCTGCAGGGTTTCCAGGATGGCTTCTTCGTCGAGCCGACGGTGTTCACCGGTGTCACCGACACGATGCGCATCGCCCGCGAGGAGATTTTCGGGCCGGTTATGAGCGTGCTGAAGTTTGACAGCGAGGACGAGGTGATCGAGCGCGCCAACGACACCGAATTCGGCCTCGCCGCAGGCGTGTTCACGCGAGACCTGGCGCGCGCCCATCGTGTCATCGCCGAACTGCAGGCCGGCACCTGCTGGATCAACGCCTACAATCTGACGCCGGTCGAAATCCCCTTCGGCGGCTTCAAGCAATCCGGCATCGGCCGCGAGAATTCGCTCGCGGCACTGGCGCTCTATTCGCAGCTGAAGTCGGTCTATGTCGAGACCGGGGATGTCGCCAGCCCGTACTGATCCTTGGGCGCCGTGCCGTCCAGATACTGCGTCAGCGCGCAGACGAGATGATAGAAGATGCTGGCCGGCACCTCGCTCGCCAAGGAGCGGCCACGCTCGTCGATGCGGTCGATCCACAGGCCGAGCGGCGCCGGATTGATGTGCCAGCGGAACAGCCGGCCGACCCGTGCTTCGATCTCCGGCTTCAGGTCGGGACCGCCCGAACCGTCCAGCGCGATCGCCGCCTTGATCGCTTCGGCCTGCGGCCAGCTGCGCGAGACGCGGTCGAGCGGCAGGCCTTGCCGCGAGACGGCGCCGTAGGCGAGGCCCGTGGCGCGGTTCAGGCCATTGGCGATCGCCGACGCGTAGAGCTTCCGCGCAAGGCCGGTCAAGCCGCTCTGGCCGCTGCGGCCGGCGAAGTCGACCAGCAGCGAGGCCCATTCGAAATGATGGCCGGGTTCGGTCCACGTGCCCTTCTCACCAGGGGTCGGCCGCCATTCATGGTCGAAATACTCACCCAGCGTCCAGCTTTCCGGGTCGAAGAAATGGCTGCGAAACAGATCGACGATGCGCGCGGCGCGACGAAGATGGGCGCGCTCGCCGGTCGCCTGATGCCAGGCCAGGAATGCCTCGAGCAGATGCATGTGCGGGTTGGAGCGGCGCTCGCCCTCGCCGCTCGAGGTCTCGCGGAAGCCGGTCAGGCGTTCGTCCTCGAGATGCGCGTCGATGAACGCAAAGGTCTCCTGGCCAAGTCGCAACGCATCGGGATTGCCGCACATATGGGCATGTGCCAGCGCCAGGAGCACGCAGGAATGGTCATAGGCATCCTCGGCGGCGTCGGCGACGGTGCCGTCGACGTTGAGCGTGCGTACCCAGCCGCCATTGTCGGTACGTCCGTGCCTGGCCATGAATTCGAGGCCGTGGCTGATCAGCCGATCGGCCGGGCCGTTCCAGCCGCGCGCCTTGGCGACGGCGAAGGCGTAGATCTGCCTGGCCTGCGTGCGCATGCGCTTGGGTTTCATCAGAGGGGCGGCATCGAAGCCGAGCGCCTCGTGGAACCCGCCGTGGCGCTCATCGACGCCGACCGTCGACCACAACGGCACCGTCTCCTCGAACAGCCAATGGTGCACGCGGCGCTGCCAGGCGCCGCTTTCGATGACGCGGTCGTCGGCGGGCGTGAACCTGGTCTCAAGGCGGCCGCTTTTTTCGAGCTGCTCGACGATCTTCTTGACGTTCTGGCTGTGGCTGACCGGGGCGACGAAAGTGGCGTCGGCGGTCGACACGATGGCGACGTCCTTCAGGCCTATGGCCGACAGCAGGCGGCCGTCGCTGCGGATATAGGAGTTCTCGCAATCGATGGCGACGACATCGCCGACGATGACATTGCCCTGCGTGTCGGAGGGGCCGACGTCGAGCAGCGATTGCCAGGAGCCGAGATCGTTCCAGCGAAAGCCGGCCGGCACCATGGCGATGCCGCTGGCGCGCTCCATGATCGCATAGTCGATCGATGTCGATGGGATGGCGGCATAGAGATCCAGAGGCATGTAGAGGCCGGAAAGATCCGATGTCGCAGCCTGGTAGGCAGCCTCTGTGGCGCTCCAGATGTCGGGCTGGAAGGCCATGAACGCGTCGCGCATGGCACTTGCGCGAAACAGGAAGATGCCGGTGTTCCAGTAGAAATTGCCAGCCTTGAGATAGCTCTGCGCCGTGGCGAGATCGGGTTTTTCGACGAAACGCGAGACATCGCAGATGCCATCGCGCTCGCCGGCCACCTCGATGTAGCCGTAACCGGTCTCGGGTTGGGCCGGCTTGATGCCGAACACCACCAGCCTGCCTTGGCGCGCGGCCGCCGTGCCGGCCTCGATGCTCCGCCAGAATTGCTGTGGCGTCGCGATCTCATGATCGGACGGCACCACCAGCACCAGGCTATCGCCGAATTCCGACAGCGTGCGCAGGCTTGCCAAAGCGACGGCCGCGGCAGTATTGCGTCCGGTCGGCTCGAACAGCGGGCCGCCGCCGGAAAGCTCGTGACCGGCAATGTCGGCATGAACGCGGTCGGCATGCCTTTCCGAGGCAATCAGGAAAACCGGCGTTTCGCCTTCCGGCCGCGCGGTTAGCCGGCGCAGCGTCTTGGCCAGCATTGAGCCGTCGCCCGAGAAATCATGGAACTGCTTGGGATTGTCCTCGCGCGACAACGGCCACAGCCGCGAGCCGACGCCGCCGCTCATCACAAAACTGACGATCCGTTCGATCATGAAAACAAGCCCCGCGTTCAAAAAGTCTGATTGTAGGCGCCGACTTCGGGGCTGCGGCGCAGCACCGCATCGACGGCTTCGAACATCTGCCGCCGCCGCTCGGACGATACCGGGCTCTCCACCACCACCACAAGCTCCGGCTTGTTCGATGATGCCCGCACCAACCCCCATGTACCATCCTCCGCCACGACCCTGACGCCGTTGACGGTGATCAGTTCGCCTATCTTCTGGCCGGCGAAGACCGTGCCCTCGTCCTTCATCTTGCGAAAGTCGCCTACGACGCGCTCGACGACGCCGTATTTGAGCTCGTCGGCGCAGTGTGGCGACATGGTCGGCGTGCCAAAGGTCAGCGGCAGATCGCGATAGAGGTCAGCCATGCTGCTTTGCGGGCTGCGATCCAGCATCTGGCAGATGGCGATGGCCGTGACCAGGCCATCGTCATAGCCGCGGCCGATCGGAGGATTGAAGAAGAAGTGGCCCGATTTCTCAAAACCGGCGACAGCGCCGAGTTCGGCCACGCGCCGCTTGATATAGGAGTGACCGGTTTTCCAATAGTCGGTGACCGCGCCATTTTCCCGCAACACCTTGTCAGTCATGAACAATCCGGTCGACTTGACGTCGACGACGAAAGTCGAGCCGGGATAGAGGTGCGAAATGTCGCGCGCCAGCATGACGCCGACCTTGTCGGCGAAGATCTCGTTGCCTTCATTGTCGACCACGCCGCAGCGATCGCCGTCGCCGTCGAAGCCTAGCCCGACATCGGCGCCCGTTTCCAGCACCTTGTCGCGAATGGCGTGCAGCATCTGCATGTCTTCGGGGTTGGGATTGTAATTGGGAAACGTATGATCGAGCTCGACGTCGAGCGGGATGACCTCGCAGCCGATACTTTCCAGTGCCTCGGGAGCGAAAGCCCCGGCGGTGCCGTTGCCGCAGGCGGCCACCACCTTGAGCTTCCTGGAGATACGCTTTCCCGCGGTCAGATCGTCAAGGTAGGTTTTGCGGAAATCCGCAACGAAGGCGTAGGAGCCACCACCGACAAGGTCGAAATCGCCTGACAGCACGATCGCCTTCAGCGCGCTCATCTCCTCCGGACCGAAGGTCAGCGGACGCGCCGCGCCCATCTTGACGCCGGTCCAGCCATTCTCGTTGTGTGAGGCAGTGACCATGGCGACGGACGGCGTGTCGAGCGCGAACTGGGCGAAATAAGCCATCGGCGACAGGGCAAGCCCGACATCCTTGACCCGTGCGCCGGCCGCCATCAGCCCGGAAACCAGCGCCAGCTTGATGGCAAGCGAATAGGAGCGGAAATCGTGACCGGTGACGATGTCGGGTCCGGCACCCAGGCGACGGATCAGCGTGCCGAGCCCCATGCCGAGCGCCTGGACGCCGATTAGATTGAGTTCCGGCGTTTCGTTCGAGCCGGGATGGCCGAACCACCAGCGCGCATCATATTCGCGAAACCCGGACGGCATGACGAGCGCCGAGGTTTCGAACTCGAATGTGTTTGGTCTGGCATCGCTAACGATCTTCATCGACAAGGCTGCAAACTCCAGGCGGCTGAATCAGGTGCTTCGAGGCAAGTGGACGGTTACCCAGATGCCCTTTAAGCCGTGTTTGTGCGACAGGAAACTGAAACCTGTATGACGTGGCGGCGAAAGCGAAAGAAATGCGACAGAAGCGCTGCCATTGGCGCTTGCAGTAACCAAACTCGGCGGCTATAAGCCCGCGGTCTGGTCACGGAGTGTAGCGCAGCCTGGTAGCGCACATCGTTCGGGACGATGGGGTCGCAGGTTCAAATCCTGCCACTCCGACCAGAAAAAACATTGTCCAACCCGGGAGGCAATGGCTCAGGGCTCGTAGGGGCTCTTCCAAGTTGCGCCTGTACATTCGACAAAAAGAGGTTTGGCCGAGGAGAGGCTACGCGGTGCCCGCAGTGGCATCGGATCGCGGCTATTGCTAACGCATGTTCGTCACCGAAAAAAGCGAGATTTCCAAGGCACCGGAAACCTCCCCCGCTTCGAAATGCCAAATCGTCCCGTGAAGGCCGGCGTGAGATTTACACCTCGGTTGCAACCGGAACATGGGATAGCCCGAGCCACCATTTTGATGCGGCTGTCAGCCGCCCTCCGGGAATGCACCAAGACTCGTCATCCGGCGGGAAAGCCAAGCCGGCGAGATTCTGCGCCGCCTTTCGCAAGTCTTTGCATCTCACGGCACTATCGCCCATTTTGCTTGTTGCAAAGCCGGTCTTGTTGCCTCTTCTAATGATCCCCGTCCGCAGGCGGAACAACTTCGGAGCAAAAAAGGGGACCATCGTGACGACCCATCATCATGCCCGCACGGGAGCGGTGTCTAGCGCTTCAGGTATGCTGCACCCTCAACTCGGGCCTGCCGCCGCCGGCAAATATCAGCCCCCGATCTCCAGAGCCGATGCCCGCCGCCTGACTGTCGGTGACATCCTCGCCGCCTATACCGAAGCACGCCAGGCCAAGATTGCCGGTCGCAAGGAATTTCTCGCCAGGATGCGTTTTCTGAACGAATTCTTCGGCACCGAGCCGGTCGCCAACATCAATGGAGATCGCTGCCGCGCCTATGTCGAGCACCGTTCGCGCGAGCGCAATCGGGTAGAGCGTGAGCGAATCGCCAAGCTCAACGCTGCGGCGATGGAGACCCGCCGTGCGTTACTCCCGGCGTGGCGAGACAAGGACTTTACATCAGGCCCGCGTCGCGATCTTGAGGACCTCCGCTCGGCGATCAACTTTTGGGCCAAGGAATACGGTCTCGATCCGAAGCCGTCCGTCACCTTGCCAGACAAACCAGCAGCGCGCGAGCGCTGGCTGACGCGCGAGGAAGCAGCGGGACTGCTGCGCGCGGCATTGCGGCTGCGCCGGAAGCACGGTCAGTACGCTCATCTCTGCCGCTTTATCATTGTGGGGCTCTACACTGGCTGCCGACATCGTTCAATCCTGCAACTCAATTGGGATGGCGAGGCCGCAGAAGCTTGGCCGGACCTAGGCCGCGGCGTGCTCTATTGCAAAGATCAGCACGCGAAAAAAAGCAAGAAATGGCGTCCGCCGACGCGACTGCCGTCACGGCTGATCGCCCATATGCGCCGCTGGAAGCGTATCGATTGCGACTGCGGGCCGGTCGTCCATGACAGCCTGGGCGAACCGACAAAGCGCATCGAGAAGGCGTTCCGCACCTGCCGCGTGGAAGCCGGGCTCGGCGACGATGTCACCCCGAATGTGCTTCGCTATACCCGCGCCATGTGGCCTGTGCTGTGCGACGTCGACATGTGGCGGATCGCCAGCAAGGCTATGCGCTCAGGCGAAATCGCGTGACATCGATGGCCGCGGCCATCAGTGTCTGTGTGTAGGTTGCCTGCGGATTGCTGAAGATCGCCTCGGCCGGCCCCTCCTCGACGATCTTGCCCTGTTTCATGACGATGATGTAGTCGGCCATGGCGCGCACGACGGCGAGATCGTGGCTGATGAACAGATAGGACAGTTCGTGGTCGGCCTGCAGCTTCCGCAGCAATTCGACGATCTGCTTCTGCACGGAGCGGTCCAGCGCCGAGGTCGGCTCGTCCAGCACCACCACTTTAGGCTTGAGTATCATGGCGCGCGCAATGGCGATGCGCTGCCGCTGACCGCCGGAGAATTCATGCGGATAGCGGTTGCGCGTGTTCGGGTCGAGCCCGACTTCGAGCAAGGCATCGACCGCGCGGAGATCGCGCTGCCTGCCCGACAGATTGGGCTCATGGACCAGGAGCCCCTCGGTGATGATCTGGCCGACGGTCATGCGTGGCGACAGCGAGCCGAACGGATCCTGGAAAACCAGCTGCAATTCGCGCCGCAGCGGCCGCATCGCCTGGCGGTCGGCGTGGGAAATGTCGCGGTCACCAAGCCGGATGATACCGTCGCTGGGCAGGAGCCGCAGCAAGGCGCGGCCGAGCGTCGATTTTCCCGAGCCGGATTCGCCGACGATGCCGATCGTCTGGTTGCGCTTCAGCCGTATCGAAATGTGATCGACGGCGCGCAGCAGCAGCGGCTCGCCGCCAAGAAATCCGCCGCCGATCTTGAAGGTCACCTCGACGTTCCTGCCTTCAAGCAGGACAGGGGCATTCGGAGGCGGCGGCGCCTTGGTGCCGGTCGGCTCGGCGGCAAGCAGCATCTTGGTGTAGCCGTGCTGCGGGTTGGCGAAGATCGCTTCCGCCTCGCCCTCCTCGACCACCTCGCCATAGCGCATCACATAGACCCGATCGGCAAAGCGCCGGACGATGCCGAGATCGTGGGTGATGAAGACGATCGCCATGCCGAGCTTGCGCTGCAATTCGGCGAGCAGCATGAGGATCTGCGCCTGGATGGTGACGTCGAGCGCGGTCGTCGGCTCGTCGGCGATCAGTATGTCGGGGTCGTTGGCCAGCGCCATGGCGATCATGACGCGCTGGCGCTGACCGCCCGACAACTCGTGCGGATAGGATTTCATCCGCCGCTCCGGATCGGGAATATGGACCAGCCGCAGCAGCTTGAGCGCCTCCTCGCGCGCCGCGGCGGCGCCAAGTCCGCGATGCTTGCGGATCGGCTCGATCAGCTGGTTGCCGATCGAATAGAGCGGGTCGAGCGAAGTCATCGGCTCCTGGAAGATCATGCTGATCTTGCGGCCGCGGATCTTGTTGAGCTCGGGCTTGCCCAGCGTCAAAAGATTGCGGCCGCGATAATCGACGGTGCCGGTGGCTTCGCCATTCGAGGCGAGCAGGCTCATCGCCGCCATCATCGTCTGGCTCTTGCCGGAACCGGATTCGCCGACGACGGCGACGGTTTCGCCTGATTTGACGTGGATATTGATGCCCTTCACCGCCTCCACCACACCGTCGAGGGTGCGGAAGCGGACTCGAAGGTCCTTGACGCTGAGAATGGTATCGGAAGCAGCCATCTCAACGATCCTTCGGGTCGAGCGCATCGCGCAGCCCATCGCCGACGAAGTTCAGCGCGAACAGCGTAGAGACGAGAAAGAAGGCCGGGAAAAGAAGCAGCCAGTTGGCCGAGCCGATGTTCTGGGCGCCAACCGAGATCAGCACGCCCCAGCTGGTCATCGGCTCCTGGACGCCAAGCCCGAGGAACGACAAAAAACTCTCCAGTATAATGACCTGCGGCACCAGCAGCGTCATGTAGATCACCACCGGCCCGAGCAAATTGGGGATCACATGGCGCAGCAGAATGCCTCGCTGGCCGACGCCCATCGCTTCCGCCGCCTGGACATATTCCTGCCGGCGGATCGACAGCGCTTGTCCGCGAACGATGCGCGCCATGTCGAGCCACAGCACCGCGCCGACCGCCAGGAACATCAGCACGAAGTTCCTGCCGAAGAACACCACCAGCATGATGACGAAGAAGATGAACGGCAAAGAATAAAGCACGTCGACGACACGCATCATCACCTCGTCGACCCTGCCGCCGGCAAGGCCGGCGGTGGCGCCATAGAGCACGCCGATGACCACGGCCACAATGCCGGCAAGCAGGCCGATGGCCAGCGATATGCGCCCGGCCATCAGCGTTCTGGACAGGAGATCGCGGCCGGTATTGTCGGTGCCGAACAGGAAATATTGCTGCTTGATCGAGGCACTCATCACCATTTCGAGACCGTCCGGCGATTTGCTCTCGATCTTTGTGCCATCAAAGGTATCGGAACGATCAAGGTAGCGAATGTTGCGGTCGTCGATCGGCTTGGACGATTTGACGGTAACGAACACACGGCTGTCCTCCTGCCGCCACTCCGTAATGTCGACGCGCATACGCCTGATCGCCTCATCGAGAGCGCCTTCGATCATGTCGGCCTTCGGATAGGCGGAGAAGCTCGGCGGCGTACGGACATAGTCGGCATAGATGGTGGTGTATTGGTGCGGCACGAGATAGGGCCCAAACACGCTGATGACGGCGATGAAGGCAAGATAATAGAGGCTGAACATGGCCGCGCGATTGGCCTTGAGGCGCGCCCAGGCGTCACCCCAAAGGGACCGGCCGACGACCGGTGCGGCAACTGCGATATCAGTCATAGCGCACCCTCGGATCGACGACCCCATAGAGGACGTCGACGATCAGGTTGAAGACAATGGTGAAGAGCGCGATGACCACCACCGTCCCCATCACCAGCGTGTAGTCGCGGTTGAGTGCAGCAACGACAAAATGGCGGCCGATGCCCGGGATAGAGAAGATGGTCTCGACGATGACCGAGCCGGTGAGAAGGGCTGCGGCTGCCGGACCGGTGAAGGAGACGATCGGCAGGATGGCGCCGCGCAGCGCATGCTTGACGACGACCGACCAGTCGGACAGGCCGAGAGCGCGCGCGGTGCGGATGTGATGCGAGTGCAGCGATTCGATCATCGAGCCGCGCATCAGGCGGGCAACGATGGCGATCTGCGGCAGGGCGAGCGTCAGTACCGGGCCGACCTTGTTGATGAGGGCTCCATCGCCCCAGCCGCCGATCGGCAGCAGCTTCCAGGTCAATCCGAATACAAGCTGGATTATCGGGGCGATGACGAAGGTTGGTATGGTGCTGCCGGCGGTCGCCAGCGCGATCACCGAATAGTCGGCAAGCTTGTTCTGGTTGAGCGCGGCAACAGTGCCGAGCACGCTGCCGAGGAGCAGCGCCAGAACGAGCGCCGAAGCGCCAAGTTGGATCGAGATCGGCAGGCCTTCCCTGAACAGCTCGCCGACGGTGAAATCCGGCATGTTGTAGCTGGGGCCGAAATTGCCGCGCAGAAGATTGCCTAAATAATGGAGGTACTGCAGCCAGAGCGGGTCGTTGAGCCCGAACTGGGCTTCGAGATTGGCCCTGATCTCGGGGCTCAGGCCCCGCTCCTGGTTGAACGGGCCGCCCGGCGCGACGCGTATCAGGAAGAACGCTATAGTCACGATGACGAACAGCGTCGGGATGGCGGTCAGGAGCCGCCGGAAAACGAATCGCAGCATCGATGCCCCGCTTGATCCAGAGCAGCGCGCGTCCGGCTGGACGATTGCGCTCTAGCCTTCAAATCTTCGCACCGACATTGTCGAAAATCGAATCCGGTTCCCGGGCCGATGCGATGGCAAACCGGCGCCGCCGCGCATTGAGTCGCGCGGCGGCCTGGCTAAAGGATCAGTCCTTGCTGATGAAGCGGGACGGATGGATGTCCATCACATTGTCGTCGAAGCCGTGCAGCTTCGAGGAAACGATGTCGTGGTAGCTGTAGTAGAGAAGCGGGATCTCGCCGACGTCGTCGACGAGGATGCGCTCGGCCTCGGCGAGTTCCTTCATGCGCTGGTCGGGCTTGCCGCCGGCGGCGGCAGCCTTGTCCATGGCCGCCTCGAATTTCGGGCTGTTATAGCTCGAATAATTGTTGCCGCTGGCCTTGCGAGATATGCCGAGGAAGGTTTCCGGGTCCTTGTAATCGGCGATCCAGGCGGCACGCGCCACATCGTAGTCGCCCTTCTGCTCGAGGAAGGAGTAGTGGGTCTTGGTGTCGGTGTTGAGCAGCGTGACCTCGACGCCAAGCGGCTTCAACTGTTCCTGGATGGCGACAGCGGTGTTCTTGTGGTTTTCAGAGGTGTTGTAGCGGATCTGCATCTTCAACGGATGCTCGGGTGTATAGCCGAGTTTCTCGAGGATCTTCTTGGCAGCGTCCTCGCGGTCGATCTGCGGCATGTCGGCGTATTTGGCCAGTGCCGGCGTGTAGCCCTGGATACCCGGAGGGACCATCGAATAGCCGGGCAGCATCGAATTCTGCCAGACTTTTTCAGCGAGGAAGTCGCGATCGATCGCCATCGAGATAGCGTTGCGCAGTTCGACGTTGTCCCAAGGCGCCTTGTCGGTCTTGATCGCGTAATAGTAGATGCCGAGATATGGCCCGACACGGACCTGGTCGCCGAATTTGGTCTTGAGATCGGCGAGCTGTTCGGTCGGCAGGTCACCGTAACTGTCGAATTCGCCGGCCTCGAAGCGCTTCATCGCGGACGAGCGATCCTCGGTCGGGATGTAGTTGACCACGTCCAACTTGACGCTGGCGGCGTCCCAGAATTTCGGATTCTTGACCAGCTTCAGATGGTCGTTGGGAATCCACTCTGCCGCTGTAAAGGCCCCGTTCGAGACCAGCTTGCCTGCCTTGATCCAGTCGGCGCCAAGCTTTTCGATAGACGCCTTGTTAACCGGATAGGTCGCCTGATGGGTCAGCATCTCCAGGAAGTAAGGCGTTGGCGCCTTGAGCGTGACTTCGAGGGTATTTGCGTCAATCGCCTTGACGCCCATATCCTCCGGCTTGCCCTTCTTGGTGTTGACTTCCTCGGCACCCTTCACTGGATAGAGCATGGAAGCGTATTCCGCAGCGGTGGCCGGATCTTCCAGCCGACGGAACGAATAAACGAAGTCGTCCGCCGTCACCGGGCTGCCATCCGACCAGAGGCCGTCCTTGCGCAGCTTGAAGGTGTAGACAGTGCCGTCGTCGGACACCGTCCAGCTTTCAGCGGCGCCCGGAATGAGATTCGTCTTCTGGTCATGCATGACGAGGCCCTGGAACAGGTCGCGTATGATATCGGCTTCGTAGACCGTCGAGGTCTTGTGCGGATCGAGCGTCTCCGCTTCGGCGGCGGCTCCGCGGTTGTAGACGGTCTCGGCGAAAGCCGGCGTGTAGAACGTACCGGCAGCCAAGACCATGGTCGTGGCGAGTACCGTCGCCTTCAGCACATGTTTCAGCATGGAGTTCTCCCTAACGACGTCGCCCTTCGGCCACGTCTCGAAGTGTTGACGCCCCGAAACCGATTGGCTGGTTCCTTTCGAGCGCGCAGCCGGTTCCCTTTCCGGCAGCTGGTGGCCAAACAGTAACGTGGAGATTTTTTATTTCAACAGACTCTCGGGGTCACCCAAAGTAAGGGGGCCGGGGCAGTCGTTTTGCGGGCGGCCAATCAATGGTCGAAACCATGAGTTTGACTGGGTTTCCTGGCCAGAACGCCGATCTGGGAAATAATCTGGCCGATCTTTTCAGTTTACCGGAATGTATTAATTGGTTCTTAGGCAACCAAGGGTTACAAATTTCGATGGAATCGGCACATCGACCTTGGGTTCCAACGGGCAAGGGCAATGAACAAGATAGACAGTAATACTGTCGCATTGAAGCGTAAAATATTGCGCCACATACGGACGAATCTACGCAAAATTGGAGAAGAGTCCGGAACTTCCGCGGTCGAGTTCGCCCTGCTTTCCCCAATCTTTATCCTTCTTTTGCTCGGAATGGTTGCATATGGTATCTATTTTGGTGCAAGCAACTCCTTGCAGCAAATCGCCGCCGATGCCGCCCGCACCGCAATTGCCGGATTGAATCAAACCGAGCGCCAGGCGCTGGTGGCGAGTTTCGTCAAAAACAATGCCAGTGGATACCCGTTTGTCGATTCCGGCAAGCTGACCTATCAGGCGACGGACAGCACGGCCGACGGAAATCAGTTCGTCGTGTCGATCCAGTACGATGCCAGCAACCTGCCGATCTGGAACCTATTACCAAGCCTTGCGATGCCGCAAACCACGATGTCGCGCAGATCTACCATCAGGATTGGAGGCATTTGAAATGTCGCAGTTCTTGCTGAGGAGCATCGGGCGGATCGCTCGCTCGATGGTTGGCGACAAGAAGGCGAACTTTGCCGTCATGACGGCGCTGACAGCGCCATTCGCGCTGGGGCTGGCTGCCTTCGCTGTCGACGAAGGTTCGATCTACACGGAGCGCAGGGAAGCCCAGGCGATGACCGATCTGGCGGCGATCACCGCGGCGTCGAACATCAACAATATGGAAGCCGCGGCGGTAACCACGCTCAGTGACAACCGAATGCCCGGCATCATTGTTCAAAAGGCAGGTCAGACAATCGTTCCCACGGTTGGCAAAACCGTCGTGTCGGTCACCGGCGGCCGATACTCAGCGGCGTCCTCCGTTGGTGTCGACAAGCGCTTCGAAGCCGGCAAAACGCCTTACAACGCCGTTCGCGTCACTCTGCGAAAAATCCCCGCCCGGTATTTCGCCAGTTCGCTCATCCCTACTCCGGTTGTCGGCACCGAAGCCATTGCCAGCGTGACCCCGCAAGCGATGTTCTCGGTCGGGTCCAGGCTCCTCAGCGTCAATGGCGGCATCCTCAACGCGCTTCTCAGCAAGTTGCTGGGCGCCAACATTTCGCTCAGCGTCATGGACTACAACGCGCTGATCTCGGCCGATGTCAACGTGCTTTCGTTCGTCGATGCCCTTGCCGTACAGTTGCAACTGACAGGTGTCAGCTATTCCGACGTTCTGGCGTCAAAAGCGACGGTAGGCCAGATCGCGACCGCCATGGCCAATGCGTCCGGATCGGGTAGCGCCAGCAAACTTGTGCTGCAGACGATCGCGTCGAGGGCCACCAACACGGTCAAGATACCCCTCAGTCATCTTATCGATCTTGGCTCGATCGGCAGGCTCGGCCTCGGACAAAAGTCTCCCGGCTTTTCCGTCGACGCAAGCGCGATGGGCATGCTGGGTGCCGCCGCCTCGCTGGCCAATGGCTCAAACCAGGTCCAGGTCGATCTCGGCGCCACTATTCCGGGACTTACCTCCACCACGCTCGCCATCGCCATCGGTGAACCGATGCAATACTCACCCTGGCTGGCCGTCGGGGAAAAAGGCACCGTGGTGCGCACCGCGCAGACGCGCATCAAGCTGGTCACCACCGTGGGCATCGGCAATTCCAATCTGGGCGGCGGCATCAGTCTGCTGTCCGTCAACCTGCCTCTGCATGTCGAAGTCGCCTATGCGGAAGCCAAGCTAACCGACATCAGCTGCCCGACCGGCCGGCCGGATAGCATCAAGGTCTCGATCGCCGCGCAGCCTGGCGTGGCCTCGCTGCACCTTGCCGCCAGCGACGCCGACAACAACGCATCGGCTTTCGCCGATTTCAGCAATCCGCAATCGTTCTCCGATGCCACGATTGCCCAGGTAAGCGTGAAGCTTCTGCTGCTTACCCTCAATCTGCTTGATGTGAAGGGTTCGTCATCACTTGCCATCACCAACAACGATCCGACCACATTGACGTTCGACAGCACCGATATCGCCAACAAGACGATAAAAACTGTCGCCACAAAAAACCTGACGCAATCACTCACGACATCGCTGGTCAGCGGCCTCTCGCTCTCGGTCAATGCACTGGGCCTCGGGCTGGACGTGACGGCCCTGCTCGGAACGGTTAAGCCGGCGGTGGTAACGGTTCTGAACGGCGTGACGGCGCCGGTCGACGAACTGGTCTATAACGTGCTTGCAGCTGTCGGCGTGCATGTCGGCGAGGCCGATGTGCGGGTTGTCGGCGCGACTTGCGGGCGCTCCGTGCTTGTTCAATGAGATGATGAAATAGAGCTCAGCCAATCCGGCCGAGGAAGCAGCCCAGCGGCGGCAGCGACAGAGTTCTTTCCTGCAAGACGCCGGCAGCACCGCCAAGATCTCTCGGCTCTATCGCTTCCAGATCCGTTGGCAATTGCCAGCCGGCCGGCTCGTCGGCGAAATTGAAGACACAGAGCAGCTTTTCGTCACCGCCTTCGCGAATGAAAGCCAGGACGTCGCCTTCCGCATCGAGGAACCGGATCGAGCCTCGAACCAGCGCCGGATGCTGCTTGCGCAAGGCCAGCATCGCCCGGTAGCTCGCCAGGACGGAGGTTTGCTCGCCGTCCTGGACGTCGACCGTCCGGTCGCGATGGCTTGCCGGGACCGGAAGCCACGGCTTGCCCGTCGAAAAGCCGGCATTGTCGGCGCCAGCCTCCCAGACCATCGGCGTTCGGCACCCATCCCGCCCCTTGATCCCCGGCCAGAAGCGGATGCCGAAAGGATCGCGCAAATCCTCGAACGCCAGTTCGGCCTCCTCCAACCCGAGTTCTTCGCCCTGGTAGAGGCAGATCGATCCGCGCAGGCAGGAAAGCAGCACGATCGAGAATTTCGCCACCCTGTCCGGATCGCCGCCCGGCCTTGTCCATCGACTGACATGGCGCACGACATCGTGGTTGGAGAACGCCCAGCAAACCCAGCCGTCGAACACCTTACTCTCGAAGGCCTCGACACAGCCACGCACATGAGACGCCGAGAATTGCGGGCCGAGCAGGTCGAAGGTGTAGGACATTTGGAGCTTGTCGCCACCGCCGGTATAGGCGGCGAGTGTCTGCAAGGAACGCGTTTCGTCGCCAATCTCGCCGACAGCGGCGCGGCCTTCATATTCGTCAAGCAAGGCCCGGAAGCGCCTGAGGAAAGCAAGGTTTTCCGGCTGGCTCTTGTCGAACAGATGCTCCTGATAGAGATAGGGGCTGGTTGCCGTATTGGTGCCGGCGACGCTTTCCGCCAAAGGCGGGTTGCTGCGCAGCCAGCGGTCGTGGACGTAATAGTTGACCGTATCCATCCGGAAACCGTCGACGCCGCGCTCCAGCCAGAACCGCACCGTTTCTAGCAAGGCGTCCTGCACCTGCGGGTTGTGGAAATTCAGGTCCGGCTGCGAGGCGAGGAAATTGTGCAGGTAATATTGCCTGCGCGTTGCGTCCCATTCCCAGGCCGGGCCGCCGAAAAGCGACAGCCAGTTATTGGGGGCGGTGCCGTCGGGCTTCGCATCGGCCCAGACGTACCAGTCGGCCTTGGGGTTGTCGTGGCTCGTGCGGCTTTCGACGAACCATTCGTGCCGATCCGACGAATGCGACAAGACCTGATCGATGATCACCTTCAGGCCGAGCCGGTGCGCCTCCGCAATCAGTGCGTCGAAATCCTCTAATGTGCCGAACATCGGATCGACGGCGCAGTAATCCGAAACGTCGTAACCCATATCGGCCATTGGCGACCTGAAAAAAGGCGAGAGCCAGACGGCGTCGACACCCAGCGATGCGACATGGGCCAGCCTCGAGGTGACGCCGCTGAGATCGCCGCTGCCGTCGCCTGTCGTGTCCTGGAAGGAGCGCGGGTAGATCTGGTAGATGACGCAGCCGCGCCACCATTCGGCATTGTCAGCCATCATGGCTCTCCCCTGCGCCCGCACGCGCTGTCCTGCTTTCGATCATGAACAGGACTGTTCGCCCAGGCACCGGCCGCGAGATATCGCTACTATCCGTTTCGATGGGTGGGCGCCAATGAAAACCCGCCCGTTCCGGCAGCGTGAACATGCAGGCCCGGCGGTCGCCATTGATGACCACCGCAAGGCGACTGTTCTCACCGCCACCGAGAACCATGACCAGCCGGTGCCGCCTGGCATCGTCCCAGGCTGCCTCGTCGAACTGCACGCCGGTTTCCGTCAGCCAGGCTACGTCTGCGATTTCCGAACCCGCAGGCGGTTCTCCGGTCAGGAATGCTGTGTCCAAGAGCGCCGGCACGGCGCGACGCATCCTGGCGAGCAGAGCCGTATGATGCTCGAGCGCCAGGTCGCGCCCGGCCCAGTCGAGCCAGGTGATGTCATTGTCCTGCGCGTAGGCGTTGTTGTTGCCGCGCTGCGTGCGGCCGAACTCGTCGCCGGCCGTCAGCATGATCGTGCCGCGCGAGGCAAAGAGCGTCGCCAGCAGCGCGCGCTGGTCATCGAAACGGGCCGTAACGATTGACTGGTCGCTGGTCTCGCCCTCGACGCCATTGTTCCAGGACAGGTTGTCGTCGTGACCATCGCGGTTCTGTTCGCCATTGGCCTCGTTGTGCTTGTGCCCGTAGGCGACGATATCGGCCAGCGTCATGCCGTCATGCGCGGCGATGAAATTGACGCTGCGGCTCGTTGTCTGGTCTGCTTTGGTAAAGACGTCGGACGAACCCGCAAGCCGCGTCGCCAGCGCACCGATCATGCCGCCGTCGCCGCGCCAGAAGCGGCGGATATCGTCGCGGTATTTGTCGTTCCATTCGAGGAAGGGCGGCGGAAAATTGCCGAGCTGATAGCCATCCGGTCCGATATCCCAAGGCTCGGCGATCAGCACCCGGTCGCCAAGAACAGGGTCGTTGCGAATGGCGTTCAGCAGCGGCGCATCGGCGTCGAAAACGCCGTCGACGCGGCCGAGGATCGGCGCCAGGTCGAAGCGGAATCCGTCGACACCGGCGCGCTGGACAAAGTGGCGAAGCGTGTCGAGGACCATTTCCCGGACGACCGGATGCTCGCAGGCGAGCGTATTGCCGGTTCCGGTGTCATTGACCAGAGCGCCGTCGGCCTCGTGCCGATAATAGGCGCGGCTGTCGAGCCCGCGCAGCGACAATGTCGGGCCGAGCCGGTCGCTTTCGCCGGTATGGTTGAACACCAGGTCGAGAATGGTGCCGATGCCGGCCTCGCGCAGCGCGGCGACCGTTCCGCGCAACTCGGCCAGACCGCCGGGCGCCAGTCGCGGATCGAGCGCCATGAAGGTCACGGGATTATAACCCCAGGCGTTGCGCAGATCGAGCGGCGGTAAATGCCGTTCGTCGATCGATGCAGTCACCGGCATCAACTCAATGGCTGCCACGCCGAGTTTTTGCAGATGCTCGACAACGAGGGGGTGAGCGAGCGCTGCAATGGTGCCGCGTTGCTTCTCGGGAATGTCGGGATGCAGCTTTGTGAAGGCGCGTACCGGCACTTCGTAGATAAGGCCGCCGGGCCGAAACAGCGGCGGCAAGGCGGGCAAGGGTCCCGGCAAGGCGCCGGCGATGGCTTTCGGCATCAGCGGCGCAGTGTCGGCCCCCTCGCCCCGGCGCGCGGCGAGCCGGCCGTCATAGGCATAGGGCCTGTCGATCTCGACGGCGTAGGGATCGGCCAGCAGCCTGTCGGGATCGAACCAGAGACCGTGTTCCGGCGCGTAGTCGCCATCGGCGCGGAACCCGTATCGGGTGCCGGCGGCGAGACCGGCAATAAAAAGCGTATGCACGCCGTCGCCCTCGGGCTGGAGTTCCAGCCGGTCGATTTCGCGGTTGCCGTGTTCGTCGAAAATCGAGACCCAGATGCGCCGAGCCGACGAGGACCATGCGGCGAAGCGGATACCGCCCTCCCCGGCAAGCCCGCCAAATCGCGGACGATAGCCGGCGGATAGTCCCAACGACATCAGGTGATGACGCTCGGCTTGGCGCGGCCGGTATGGCTGCGAATTCCCGCAATGTCGTCGGCCGCCGCGATCAGATCGGCAAGCGCCTCCTGGGTGTCGAGATCGTGGCGGTTCTTGTCCGGCTCGTAGCGCTCGACATAAAGCCGCAGCGTCGCGCCCGAGGTGCCGGTGCCGGACAGGCGGAAGACGACGCGTGAGCCGCCTTCGAACAGCACCCTGATGCCCTGTTTCCTGCTGACCGAGCCGTCGACCGGATCGTGATAGGCGAAATCATCGGCGCTGGCGATCGTCATGCCGCGCACGCTGGTGCCAGGCAGCGAGCCGAGCTTGGCGCGCAACTCGCCGACGAGCGCGTTGGCACGATCGGTCTCGACCTCCTCGTAGTCGTGGCGCGAATAATAGTTACGGCCATAGGCCGTCCAATGCTGGGTGACGATCTGCTTGGCGCTTTCGCCGCGAACGGCAAGGATGTTGAGCCATAAAAGCACAGCCCACAGGCCGTCCTTTTCGCGGACATGGTTGGAGCCGGTCCCCGCACTCTCCTCGCCACAGATCGTTGCCATGCCGGCATCGAGCAGATTGCCGAAAAATTTCCAGCCGGTCGGCGTCTCGTAGATGCCGATGCCGAGCTTTTCGGCGACCCGGTCGGCAGCACCGCTGGTCGGCATCGAGCGAGCGATGCCTTTCAGCCCGGCCTTGTAGCCCGGCGCCAGATGGGCGTTGGCGGCGAGCATCGCCACCGAATCCGACGGAGTGATGAAAATTCCCTTGCCGATAATCAGGTTGCGGTCGCCGTCGCCATCCGAGGCGGCGCCAAAGTCTGGCGCATCCGGCCCCATCATCTCGTCGTAAAGGTGTTTTGCGTGCACCAGATTGGGATCGGGATGATGGCCGCCGAAATCCGGCAGTGGAATGAAATTGCGGGCGGTGCCGTTGGGCGCGCCGAGCCGGTTTTCGAGGATCTCCTTGGCGTAGGGGCCGGTCACCGCATGCATGGCGTCGAAGCGCATGCGGAAGCCCGACCCGAACAGCGCCCGCAATGCGTCGAAATCGAACAGGCTTTCCATCAGTTCGGCATAGTCGGCGACAGGATCGATGATTTCGACGGTCATGTCCCCCGTCTTGAGCGTGCCGATCGTGTCGATGTCGACCTGCCCGATATCGGCGATCTTGAAGCTTGAAATCGCCTTGGTTTTTTCGAAGATCGCGTCGGTCAGCTTTTCCGGCGCCGGGCCGCCATTGCCGGCATTGTACTTGATGCCGAAATCCTCATGCGGGCCACCCGGATTGTGGCTGGCCGACAGGATGATGCCGCCAAAGGTCTTGTATTTGCGGATGACATGCGAAGCGGCCGGCGTCGACAAGATGCCGCCCTGCCCGACCATCACCTTGCCGAAGCCGTTTGCCGCGGCCATGGCGATGGCCTTCTGGATGACCTCGCGGTTATAGAAGCGGCCGTCGCCGCCGATCACCAGGGTTTTGCCCTCGAACCCGTCCAGCGCATCGAAGATCGACTGGATGAAGTTCTCGGCATAGTGCTCCTGCTGGAACACCGGGACTTTCTTGCGCAGCCCGGAGGTGCCGGGCTTCTGGTCGGGATAGGGTTTGGTGGCGACGGTGCGGATCATCAGTCAGGCAGCCCTTTTCGAAAGCAGCAAGCGATAGAGTTGGACATATTTTTCGGCGCTCTTGTCCCACGAAACGTCGGCCTTCATGCCTTGCCGCTGCATCGACGTCCACACCGCCGGATTGGCATGCGCCTCGACAAGGCGGCGGACGGCGTGCAGCAAGGCGCCGGCATTGGCGGGCGCAAACTGGAAACCGGTCGCCACGCCGGCAGAGATGGCGGCTTCGTTGGCATCGATGATCGTGTCGGCAAGGCCGCCGGTGCGCGCGACGACCGGCAAGCAGCCATAGCGCAGGCCGTAAAGCTGTGTCAGCCCGCAAGGTTCGAAGCGCGATGGGATAATGATTGCGTCGCAGCCGCCCTGCATGGTGTGGGAGAGTCCCTCGTCATAGCCGACGACGACGCCGATGCGGCCGCGATGGCGGGCTGCGGCGGCAAGCAACGCGCCTTCCAGCCCAGCGTCGCCGGAGCCGAGGATCGCCAGCCGTGCACCTCTTGCAACGATGCCGTCGATGGCCGCAGCCAGTATGTCCATGCCCTTTTGCCAGGTCAGCCGGCTGACGACGCAGACGATCGGGCTGTCATCGCGATCGAGGCTGAAACGGTCCTCGACCGCGGCCTTGTTGGGCATTCGCGCCTTGAGCGTCTTTGCGGTGTAGTTGGAGACCAGATGCTTGTCGGTTTCCGGGTTCCAGATCTCGGTATCGATGCCGTTGACGATGCCATGGAGATCGACGGAGCGCATGTTGATCAGGCCGTCGAGGCCCATGCCGAATTCGGGCAAGCGGATTTCCTGCGCATAGGTCGGGCTGACCGTGGTGATCGCCCACGCCGCCTGCAGGCCGGCCTTGAGGAAGCCGACGCCGCCGTAATATTCGACGCCGTCGAGCGCCATCGCCGCCGCCGGCAGGCCAAGCTCGCCAAAGATGCCGGCGCCGAACTGGCCTTGGAAGGCTAGGTTGTGCACGGTGATCATCGACGGCGTGCCGACCGCCTTGCCGTAGCGCATGTAGGCAAGCGTCATTGCCGACTGCCAGTCATGGGCATGGACGATATCGGGCAGGTAGCCCGAGATCGCGCCGCCGGCAATATCACCGCCTACCTGGCTCAAGGCCGCGAACCGCCGCCAATTGTCCGGCCAGTCGGCGCCTGTCGCGTTGCCGTATGGGCCGCCGGGACGGTCGAAAAGATGCGGCGCGTCAAGCACGAACAGGTCGAGCCCGGCGATCTGGGCGGCATACACCGAAGCCTTGCCGCCCTGCAGCAATGGATATTGCTGAACCGGCTTCTTTTTCCTGAAGGCGCCCATCACCTGAGGATAGCCGGGGACGAGCGTGCGCATGGTGACGCCCTTGCCGGCCAATGCCACGGGCAAGGCGCCGGTCACGTCGGCGAGCCCGCCCGTCTTGACCAGCGGAAAGATCTCGGGCGCCACCGACAGAACCTGCATGCACTACGATCCCAGCCTGTTGATCATGTCCTGCGTGACGAGGCAGATGCCTTTTTCCGAAACGCGGAAACGCTTGGCGTCGAGGACGGGATCCTCGCCGACCACCAGACCCTCCGGGATCCTGACGCCGTGATCGATGACCACGCGCTTCAGCCTGGCGTTGCGGCCGACATGGACGTCCGGCAGCATGACGACCTCCTCCAGCGTCGAATAGGAATTGATGCGCGCGCCGGTGAAGATCAGGCTTCGCTTCAGCGAAGCGCCCGAAACGATGCAATCGCCCGACACGAGAGACGACACGGCCGACCCGCGGCGGCCATCCTCGTCGTGCACGAATTTTGCCGGCGGCTTCAACTCGGCATAGGTCCAGATCGGCCAATCGCGGTCGTAAAGGTCGAGTTCCGGCGTGATGTCGGTCAGGTCGATATTGGCCTCCCAATAGGCGTCGACCGTGCCGACGTCGCGCCAATAGGCCTCGTTCTCGGCGGTCGAGCGCACGCAGGATTTGGCAAAACGATGGGCGATCGCCTTTCCGTGCTCGACGATGTAGGGGATGATGTCCTTGCCGAAGTCGCGGCTCGAGCCGGGCTCCGCCGCATCGCGACGCAATTGCTCCATCAGGAATTTGGTCTTGAACACATAGATGCCCATCGAGGCCAGCGCGAAATCCGGTTTGTCGGGAATGCCCGGCGGATCGGCGGGCTTTTCGATGAAGGAGATGATAGTGTCCTTGGGATCGACATGCATGACGCCGAAGCCGGTGGCTTCCATGCGCGGCACTTCGAGGCAGCCGACGGTGACATCGGCGCCGGCCTCGACATGCTGGCGCAGCATCATTTCGTAGTCCATCTTGTAGATGTGGTCGCCGGCCAGGATGACCATGTATTCCGGCCCGTAGGCCTCGATGATGTCGACGTTCTGGTACACGGCGTCGGCGGTGCCCTCATACCATTGCGTTTCCGACACACGCTGGCTGGCCGGCAGAATGTCGAAACTCTCGTTGCGCTCGGGCCGCAGGAAGTTCCAGCCGCGCTGCAGATGGCGGATCAGCGAATGCGCCTTGTACTGGGTGGCGACGCCGAGGCGGCGGATACCGGAATTGAGCGCATTGGAGAGCGCGAAATCGATGATGCGGGTCTTGCCGCCGAAATAGACCGCCGGTTTGGCGCGGCGGTCGGTCAGTTCCTTGAGCCGGCTGCCACGGCCGCCGGCCAGCACATAAGCCATGGCGTCGCGTGCCAGCGGCTGTGTTCGTTTTGTTTCAGCCATTCCTATCCTCCCAGGTTAGATGCTCCAGACATAGCTCAGTCCGGGACGAATTCGAGCATGATCGTCGACAGCGGCGGCAAAAGCATCGTCGCCGAAATGCCTCCTCCTTCCGCCTGAGCCTCGACGCCGCCGCTATTGCCCTTGCCGGAACCGCCATAATCCGTGGCATCGGTGTTGATGATCTCGCGCCATTTTCCGGCGTGCGGCAACGGCACGCGGTAATTGTCGCGCGGCACCGGCGTGAAGTTGGAAATGACGGCGACCGGGTTGCCGCCCGGCGCGCTGCGCAGCCAGGCAAATACCGAGTTCGCGCTGTCGTCGACGATCAGCCAGGAAAAGCCCTCCGGCTCGCAGTCGCGGGCATGCAGCGCGGGGCGCGAGCGGTAGAGATAGTTGAGATCGCGCACCGTCTGCCAGACGCCGCGGTGGAGCCGGAAATCGAGCAGGTTCCAGTCGAGTGCGCGCGCCTCGCTCCACTCGCGGCGCTGTGCGAACTCCTGGCCCATGAACAACAGCTTCTTGCCGGGATAACCCCACATGAAGGCGTAATAGGCGCGCAGCGTCGCGAATTTCTGCCAGTCGTCGCCGGCCATCTTGTTGAGCAGCGTGCCCTTGCCGTGCACCACTTCGTCATGGGACAGCGGCAGCACGAAATTCTCGCTGAAGGCGTAGACCAGTCCGAAGGTGATGTCGTTGTGGTGATGCTTGCGGAAGATCGGCTCCTTGGAGAAATACTCCAAAGTGTCATGCATGAAGCCCATGTTCCATTTGAAACCGAAGCCCAGTCCGCCTTCATGCACCGGCTGCGAGACTTTTGGCCACGAGGTCGATTCCTCGGCGATGGTCATCACACCTGGATGGTGGCTGTAGACCTCCTTGTTCATACGCTGCAGGAAGCTGACCGCTTCGAGGTTCTCCCGCCCGCCCTTCTCGTTGGGAATCCATTCACCGGCCTTGCGCGAATAATCGAGATAAAGCATCGAGGCGACCGCATCGACGCGCAGTCCGTCGACGTGATATTTCTCGGCCCAGAACAGCGCATTGTTGACCAGGAACGAAATCACTTCGCGGCGCCCAAAATTGTAGATCGCGGTGTTCCAGTCGGGATGGAAGCCCTTGCGCGGATCGGCATGTTCGTAGAGCGCGGTGCCGTCGAACTTTGCCAGACCGTGTTCGTCAACCGGGAAATGCGCCGGCACCCAGTCGAGGATGACGCCGATCCCGGCGCGGTGGGCGCCGTCGACGAAGCGGGCAAAACCGTCCGGATCGCCAAAGCGGGCAGTCGGCGCATAAAGACCCGTCGTCTGGTAGCCCCAGGACGGGTCATAAGGGTGTTCGGAGATCGGCATGAATTCGATGTGGGTAAAACCGGTCTCGACCACGTAAGGGATCAGCCTGTCGGCGAGCTCGTCCCACGACAGGAAGCTGCCGTCGTCGTGAAGCCGCCATGACCCGGCATGGACCTCGTAGATCGATACGGCTTCGCGCCTGTGGTCGGCATTGCGCCAGTAGTTCCGGTGCGCCTCGTCGCCCCATTCGTGCGCCGGCGGCAGCGCCGTCACCGAGGCGGTGGCCGGGCGCAGTTCGGACTTGAAGGCGAACGGATCGGCTTTGAGCGGCAATCTCACGCCATCCGGCCCGATGATTTCATACTTATACGGGCGGCCAGCGCCGATGTCGGGAATGAACAGCTCCCAGATGCCGGTATCGCGGCGGACGCGCATGGTATGCCTGCGGCCGTCCCACTCGTTGAAGTCGCCGACCACCGAGACGCGCCTTGCATTGGGCGCCCACACCGCAAAATGCACACCCGATGCACCTTCATGGTCGATGAGATGGGCGCCGAGCTTGTCGAACAGCCTGAGATGCGACCCTTCGGCGATGTAATAATCGTCCAGCGGGCCGAGCACGGGACCGAAGGAATATGGGTCGGTCAGCCACCAGTCACCGCCGGAATTCCTGGCGTGATAGCGCAGCGGCTGGCGTTTGCGCAGCGACAGTTTGCCTTCGAAGAAACCGCGGTCGTCGCGTCTCGACAGCTCGCCGGCATTCTTGCCGGTCAGCGTATAGGCGGTGACGAACTCGGCATGAGGGACGAAGCAGCGAGCGACAAAGCCCTTTCCCGCCTCATGCACGCCAAGCACGGCAAACGGATCGCCGTGCGTGCCGGCGACAATCGCCGCGACATCGCCGGCTGGCGCCAGTCCGTCCGGCCCGTTTGTCGCAACGGTCGCGCGCGGCTTGCTCATCAGGCAGTGACCCTCCCCGGGCACCAAGTGTATGTTTCTAGTGGAGTTTTGAATTCGACATTCGCCATGCCGCCTTACCCTCCAAGGGATGCGAGGGTCAAATCACTCCACTAGGGCCACATTGTTCGTAGTCTCATGCAATCACATCAGGCGGGCACGTGCCAGATGTCTTTCGCATATTGGCGGATCGTGCGGTCGGACGAGAACCAGCCGACGCGCGCGACATTGCGGATGGCTCTGGCGTACCAGTCCGGGCTGTTGCGCCAGACGGCATCGACGTCGCGCTGGGTGGCGGCGTAGGCATCGAAATCCGCGGCGACCATGAACCAGTCGCTCTGGTAAAGACCGTTGATCAGGTCGCGATAACGGTCCGGATCGTCAGGTGAAAAGACTCCGGATGAAACCGCGGCCAGCGCCTGCGCCAATTCAGGCGATCCCTCGATCACAGCGCGCGGATCGTAACCATTGTTGCGCCGCTCGGCGACCTCATCGGTGGTCAGGCCGAAGATGAAGATATTATCGTCGCCCACGCATTCCTTGATCTCGACATTGGCGCCGTCGAGCGTGCCGATGGTCAGCGCGCCGTTCAGCGCGAACTTCATGTTGCCGGTGCCGGACGCTTCCATGCCGGCGGTCGATATCTGCTCCGAAAGATCGGCGGCCGGCATCATGATCTCGGCCAGGCTGACATTGTAGTTCGGCACGAATACCACTTTCAGCAAGCCGCGCACCGCCGGGTCGCGGTTGATGACCCGGGCGACGTCATTGGCAAGTTTGATGATCAGCTTGGCGTTGTGATAGCTGGGCGCCGCCTTGCCGCCGAAGAATTTGACGCGAGGCATCCAGTCGCGCTCCGGATGCGAGCGGATCTGGTCGTAAAGCGCGACCGCTTCGAGAATGTTCAAGAGCTGGCGCTTGTATTCGTGGATGCGCTTGACCTGGATGTCGAACAGCGCCGATGGGTCGACCTTGATGCCGAGCCGGTCGGCAACGAGCTTGGCAAGCCTCATCTTGTTCGCCCGTTTGACGGCGGCGAACTTGTCGCGGAAGGCTGCGTCCTCAGCGAAAGGATCAAGCCGCTTTATCTCGTCGATGTCGTCGAGGAAGCCGTCGCCAATCGCCTCTCGGGTGAGTGCAGTGAGGCCGGGATTGCACTGTATCAGCCAGCGCCGCGGTGTGATCCCGTTGGTCTTGTTGTTGATGCGATCCGGGTAGAGCCTGTGGAGGTCGGCAAACACCGTCTCCTTCATCAATTCCGTATGCAGTGCCGACACGCCGTTGATCGAGTGCGAGCCGACAAAGGCCAGATTGCCCATACGCACGCGCCGATCGCCATTTTCCTGGATCAGCGAGATGCGGCTGATCTGCTCGTCCGAGAACTGGTCGGAGGCGCGCGCCTCGAGCAGCACCTCGGCGTTGATGGCGTAGACGATCTGCATGTGGCGCGGCAACAGCCGCTCGAACAGCGGCACGGGCCAGCTTTCCAGCGCTTCGGGAAGGAGCGTGTGGTTGGTGTAGCCGAAAGTGCGCTTGGTGATGCTCCAGGCCTGGTCGAAATCCATGCCGTGGACATCCATCAACAGGCGCATCAACTCGGGGACGGCGATGGCCGGATGGGTGTCGTTAAGATGGATCGCCGCCTTGTCGGGCAGCGATTGCAGGTCGCCATACTGGCTGAGATGACGCTGGACGATGTCCTGCAGCGAGGCGGTGGAGAAGAAATACTCCTGCCTGAGCCGCAACTCCTGGCCGGCCTTGTGGGAATCGGCCGGGTAAAGGACGCGCGACAACGCATCGGCCTTGTTGCTTTCGGCGAGCGCACCGATGTGATCGCCGGCATTGAACTTGTCGAGCAGGATCGGGTCGACCGGCATGCCGGACCACAGACGCAGCGTGTTGACGCGGTTGGCCCGCCAGCCAACCACTGGCGTATCGTAGGCAACGGCCAGAACATGTTCGGTCGGCTTCCAGACGTGCCGCTCGAGCCTGCCGTCCTTCGACGTGACCGATTCCACCGAGCCCCCGAAGCCGACCTCGAAGGAGCGTTCGCGGCGCTCGAACTCCCAGGGATTGCCGTGATCGAGCCACGTCTCGGGCAGCTCCACCTGCCAGCCGTCATGGATCTCCTGCCGAAACATGCCGTTGGCGTAGCGGATGCCGTAGCCATGCGTGGGGATATTGACGGTCGCCATGCTTTCCATGAAGCAGGCGGCGAGCCGGCCAAGACCGCCATTGCCAAGGGCAGCGTCCGGTTCGAGCGCTGCAATGATGTCGAGGTCGACGCCAAGCGACGACAGCGCCTCGCGCATATTGTCCATCAGGCCGAGATTGGAGAAGGCATCGCGCATCAGGCGGCCGATGAGGAATTCCAGTGACAGGTAGTAGACGCGCTTTTCCTGCTGGGCGTAGGCCTCTTGGGTCGCCTGCATCCAGTGATCGACTATGCGGTCGCGTACAACCTTGATCGAGGCGGTGAGCCAATCGTACTGGGTTGCAACGTTGGTGCCCTTGCCGACCCTGTATTTGAGGGCTTGCAAGACTTCCTCGGCGAGCGTCTTGGGATCCGGGTTTTTGAGCGTGGGCAGAGGAGCTTCGGTTGTCATCGCGCGCGTCATGCTGCCTCTCGTGACGTTGCCAGGATCATGCGGCTTTCACCATTTCTGCCAATGCTAGTACATCCCACCGGATGTTCAATCGATTCAGGTGATCGCAAGCCGGGTTGCCCTGCGGCAATTTGGCATTTGGAAACAGCGCGTTTGGGACCTCCGCGACAGGCCGCAAGTTTCTTGCTCAGGCCGCCAGCGCCGCTTCAGGCGGCACCTTGGCGCCGGTCATGAAGGCGACCGCGTCGGACATCGTATACTGCTTCGGATCGATGACGCAGAGGCGACGGCCGAGCCGGTGAATGTGGATGCGGTCCGCCACCTCGAAAACATGCGGCATGTTGTGTGAAATCAGCACGATCGGCAGGCCACGCCGTTTAACGTCGAGGATCAGTTCGAGAACGCGGCGGCTCTCCTTGACGCCGAGCGCGGCCGTCGGCTCATCCATGATGACCATCTTCGAGCCGAAGGCGGCGGCGCGGGCCACCGCCACGCCTTGGCGCTGGCCGCCCGAAAGCGTTTCCACCGCCTGGCTGATGTTCTGGATCGTCATCAGGCCAAGTTCGGTGAGCTTGTCGCGGGCGCGCTTTTCCATCGCCGGACGGTCGAGCATGCGTAGCCAGTTGCCAAGAAAGCCCGGCTTGCGGATCTCGCGGCCGAGGAACATGTTGTCGGCGATCGACAGCGCCGGCGACAGAGCCAGGTTCTGGTAGACGGTCTCGATGCCGGCCTCACGCGCCTCCATCGGTGATTTGAAGGCAATAGGCTTGCCTTCAAGCCGTATCTCACCTTCGTCGGGGGTGACCGCTCCGGAAATGGCTTTGATAAGCGATGACTTGCCGGCGCCGTTGTCGCCAATGACAGCAAGGATTTCGCCCGGATAGAGGTCGAAGTCTGCGCTGTCGAGAGCGGTGACGCGGCCGTAGCGCTTGACCAGGCTGCGCGCGGTAAGGATCGGTTCGTGAGTCTGGTTCATGCCGAGATCTTCCTGATCCACTGGTCGATACCAACAGCGATGATGATTAGGGCGCCGACGGACAATTGCGTCCATTGCGGATCTGTCCCCCAAAGCCTAAGGCCGAGCGCGAACACGCCGACGATCAGCGCACCGAAGATGGTCCCGAGGATGGAGCCGCGGCCGCCGAACAGCGAAGTTCCGCCGATCACCACGGCGGTAATCGAATTGATGTTCTCGAACTGCCCGGCCTGCGGCGAGACCGATCCGATGCGTCCGATCAGGGCCCAGCCGGCGATGGCGCAAATGATACCAGTCAGCGTGTAGACCGCGACCAGCATCCGGCTGACGCGCACTCCCGACAGTTCCGCGGCTTCCGGGTCGTCGCCCACCGCATAGACGTGCCGGCCCCACGCGGTGTGATTGAGCACGTACCAAGCAATTGCCGCCATGATCAGCACCAACAGCACGCCGTAGGTGAAGACGGCGCCCCCGATCCTGAACGATCCGCCGAAAAACTGCAGCAGCGGCGCCGTCGTCTCGAGATCCTGGCTGCGGATGGTCTCGTTACCGGAATAGATGAAGTTGATGGCAGCGTAGATCGACCAGGTGCCGAGCGTCACGATGAAGGGCGGCAGTTTCACCCAAGCGATGAGAATACCGTTGATCAAGCCGCAAATCGCGCCGACAAGCAGCCCGACGGCAACGGCCACCGGCGCTGGAACACCGTAATGCATGGCAAACTGGCCCATGACGACCGAGCTCAGCACCATGATGGCACCGACGGACAGGTCGATGCCGGCGGTGAGCACCACCAGTGTCTGCGCGATGCCAACCATGCCGGTTATTGCCACCTGCTGGAGGATCAGGGTGAGGGTGAAAGGAGAAAAGAAGCGTCCGCCGACGACCACTGCGAACAGACCCACCGAGATGATCAGGATGATCAGGGGCACCATGGCAGGGCTTTTGTGCAAGCGGTGCTGGATGCTCTCGAGCGTCGAGCGGGAATGCGTCTCGAATGAAGCGACGCTGGTGTCGCTAGTGGCCAGGACCGTCTCGAATTCCTGCGGTCCCTTGCTCCTGGTTGTTTCGACGCTCAAGTAGGCCTCCCCGCCTGTGATGTGGAGCGGCCGAAACCGCTCCACATTCTCTATTGTTCTTTTGAAGTTGAGCCGATCAGGGGATCAAATCAACCCCAGCACTTGCTGAGGCCTTGCTTCGTGTCAATGGATTCGATGCCGGCGGCAGGCTTGTCGGTGATCAGCGTCACGCCGGTGTTGTAGAAGTTCAGACCGGGCGACGGCTCAGGCTTCTTGCCGCTGTCGGCAAAGGTCTTGATCGCCTCGATGCCGAGTGAGGCCATGAGCAGTGGATATTGCTGTGAAGTGGCGCCGATCACGCCCTCGGCAACGTTCTTGACACCCGGGCAGCCGCCATCGACCGAGACAATCAGGACGTCCTTCTCCTTGCCGACGGCCTTCAGCGCCTGGTAGGCGCCCGCGGCCGCAGGTTCGTTGATGGTGTAGACGACGTTGATATCCGGATCCTTCTGCAGGCAATTCTCCATGGCAGTGTGCCCGCCATCCTCATTGCCGCTCGACAGATCGTGACAGACATTGCGTGCGTCGGTTTCGTCGCCGATCTTGTTGGGATCGCCGAGGTCGATGCCGAAGCCCTTCATGAAGCCCTGATCACGCTGCACGTCGACGGAGGGCTGGCTGGCGATAAGATCCATGTAGGCGATGTGCGCGTCCTTAGCCTTGTCGCCCAAGGTGGCCTTTGCCCAGGAGCCGATAAGCTCGCCGGCCTTGAAATTGTCGGTCGCAAACGTCGCATCCGCGGCGTCGGCAGGCTCTAGCTGGGTGTCCAGAGCGATCACCAGCACCCCTGCATCACGCGCCTTCTTCACTGCCGGCACGATGGCCGCAGTGTCGGTGGCGGTGATCAAAATGCCCTTGGCGCCGTCGGCGATGCAGGATTCGATCGCCGCAACCTGGCCCTCATTGTCACCTTCCGCCTTGCCGGCGTAGGCCTTCAGATCGACACCAATTTCCTTGGCTTTCGCGGCGGCACCTTCCTTCATCTTGACGAAGAAGGGATTGGTGTCGGTCTTGGTGATCAAGCAGGCGCCGACCCCGGCGGCCGATGCCGTCGACGCAAAGGCCATCAGGCTCAGTCCGGCCGCGGCAAACACGGTGGATTTCAACAGTTTTGACGTGGTCACGATTTTCCTCCCATGGAACCATTTAGGATGCCGGCCAACCGGCATCTGCAGCGCGTCCGACGAAATCTCCCAGTGTCGGCGCCGACACTCAAGAGACACCAGTCCGCCAGCACTGTCAATAATTAAATCACTCTTATTTATTATTGACAACGCAGGATCGTTCACTCACTCTAGACCAAAAGCATTGAGGGGAAACGACGGGAGGAACAGGGTGGAGACCGGCATTACGAGGCACGGCTCGCCCGATGCGGCCGAAAGCCGCCTGCACCGCGGCACCAATCAAAGCGGCATGCGGGACCACAATGAGCGGCTGGTGCTGTCGCTGGTGCGCCAGCACGGCAGCCTGGCCAAATCCGACATCGCACGTATGACCGGCCTTTCGGCGCAGACAGTGTCAGTCATCATGCGCGAACTGGAGGAGGACGACCTGCTCGTCCGCCAGGCGCCGTTGCGCGGCAAGATCGGCCAGCCCTCGATACCCATGGCGCTCAATCCCGACGGCGCCTATTTCATCGGCCTGAAGATCGGCCGCCGCAGCGCCGAGTTGGTGCTGATCGATTTCCTCGGCAATGTGCGCTCTATGCTGCAGCATTCCTACCGCTATCCGGCGCCGCGCGAAACGGTGGAATTCGTCGCAAGCGGCATGAAGAAGATGCGCGGCGAACTCACCCCGGTGCAGGATAAACGCATTGCCGGGCTTGGCATCGCCATGCCGTTCGAATTGTGGAACTGGGCCGACACCGCCGGCGCACCGCGCGAAATCATGGACGAATGGCGCCATCGCGACATCCGCGCCGATATCCAGGCGCAATGCGAATTTCCAGTCTATCTGCAGAACGACGCCACCTCGGCCTGCGGCGCCGAACTCGTGTTCGGCCACGCGGCGGGTGCGGCACGCGATTTCGTCTATTTCTATATCGGTGCCTTTGCCGGCGGCGGCATCGTGCTGAACGGCCGGTTGTTTGGTGGCCCAACCGGCAATGCCGGCGCGCTGGGCTCGATGCCGGTGCCAGGGCCGGACGGCAAGCCGACGCAGTTGATCGACGTGGCGTCGATCGCCATGCTGGAAAAGGCGCTCAACGCGCGCGGCATCGAGGCCTCGCATCTGTGGACATCACCGGGGGACTGGGGCGAGATCGGCGCCGAGCTTGACGACTGGATCGCCAGCGCCTCGCAGGCGCTTGCCTATGCCATCGTTTCGGCCTCCTCCGTCATTGACTTCGATGCCGCGGTGATCGACGGATGGATGCCGCTTGCCGTGCGCAGGCGGCTTGTCGATGCCATTATCCAGGCCATCGGCCGGATCGACGGCGAGGGCCTGAGGCTGCCGGCCGTTCGCGAGGGAACCGTCGGCATCCATGCGCGGGCGCTGGGTGGCGCCAGCCTGCCGCTGTCGGAGCGCTTCCTCATCGGCTCGACCACGATTTCCCGGAGCTTCTGAGCATGCTGATCGGCATCCCGGCGCTGCTCGGCCCCGAGCTTCTGGCGATATTGCGCGCCATGGGCCATGGCGACGAGATCGCCTTGGTCGACGGCAACTACCCGGCCGAGCAGCAGGCACAGCGGCTGGTCCGCGCCGACGGTCATCATCTCGTCCCCGTGCTCGATGCGGTATTGAGCGTATTGCCGGTCGACGACGCCGTGCCGCAGGCGCTGTTTCGCGCCTCGGCCAAAGGCGATCCCCTGCTCGCCGATCCGGTTCACCATGAGATGGAAGCGATCTGCGCCAGGCGTGCGCCGGGCCGCAAGGTGGTTGCGCTTGCCGGTGCCGACTTCTATGCACGGGTCAAGGCCGCGCACGCGATCGTCGCGACGAGCGAGCCGCGGCTCTACGCCAACATCATCATTCGCAAGGGCGTGATCTATCCGCCGGAAAGCAAGACTTCATGATCCTCTGCTGCGGCGAAGCCCTGATCGACATGCTGCCGCGGACCACGACGGAGGGCGAGCCGGCCTTTGCCCCCTATGTCGGCGGTGCCGTCTTCAACTCGGCCATTGCGCTAGGCCGGCTCGGCGCGCCCGCTGCCTTTTTCTCCGGCCTGTCGTCGGATCTGTTCGGCGGCCAGCTCAGGGAGGCGCTGAAGGCCAGCAAGGTCAGTTCCACCTATGCGCACACCTCGCCGCGTCCGACTACTCTCGCCTTCGTGCGGCTCACCAACGGCCAGGCGACCTACACCTTCTACGACGAGAACACCGCCGGGCGCATGCTGACCATCGAGGACTTGCCGGAACTCGGCAGCGAGATCGAGGCCATGCTGTTCGGCGCCATCAGCCTGATCTCGGAGCCGGCCGGGTCGGCCTATGAAGAGTTCATGCGGCGCGAGCATGAGCGCCGCGTGATGATGCTCGACCCCAACATCCGGCCAAACTTCATTCCCGACAAGGCCAGGCACCTCAGGCGCATCCGCAGCATGATGGCGATGGCCGACGTCGTGAAACTGTCGGACGAGGATTTGAACTGGTTCGGCGAAGCCGGCTCGCATGAGGACGTCGTCCGCAACTGGCTGGATCGCGGCCCGAAGCTGATCGTCGTCACCCACGGCAGCGAAGGCGCGGTCGGTTACAGCAGCCAGCACCGGGTCACCGTCGTGCCGGACAAGGTCGAGGTGGTCGATACGGTCGGCGCCGGCGACACATTCAATGCCGGCATTCTTGCCTCCTTGCACGAACAGGGTCTGCTGTCGAAGACGGCAATCGCCAGTTTGCCGGAAGACGCCATCCACAAGGCGCTGACGCTCGGTGCCAAGGCGGCGGCGGTGACGGTATCGCGGGCCGGCGCCAACCCGCCATGGCGGCATGAAATCGCTTGACCGGCTGGTGCGCAGCCCATGGACCGCTCACCGACGATCACTTTATGTTTCGTCCAGCCTGGCGGGCGGGATGCGAAGCCTGTATCAGGCCGGCCGAAGCCCGGATTTCCCCGCGTTTAAGAGGGCAGATCGGAAATCAGAGGTAACAGGCTGCGACACTTGAGCAATTCAGGGTTGTTGCCCTGCGGCTTTCTCGGCCGTACCAAGTCTGCTACCAGCGGCCGGTTATCTGACTAAAACCGTTTGAGGCCGACATGCAGTTCATCGATCTTGGCGCGCAGCGCGAACGCATCCGCGACAGGCTGAAAGCGGCAATCGACCGGGTTGTCGACGAAGGCCGCTATATTCTCGGACCGCAGGTCACCGAATTCGAAAACAAGCTCGCCGCCTATATCGGCATCAAGCACGTGGTCGCTTGCGCCAACGGCACCGATGCGCTGCTGCTGCCGCTGTTTGCCGCCGGCATCGGCCCGGGCGACGCGGTGTTCGTGCCGAGCTTCACCTTCGCCGCCACGGCCGAAGTGGTGGCGCTGACCAAGGCCGAACCGGTGTTCGTCGATGTCGATGCCGACAGCTACAATATCGACATCGCCAGCCTCGAGGCGGCAATTGCCATGATCAAGGCGGAGGGCCGGCTGAGGCCGAAGGCAATCATTGCCGTCGACCTGTTCGGCCTCGCCGCCGATTACGAGGCGATCATGGCCATCGCCGATCGCGAAGGCCTGATGGTCATCGAGGATGCGGCGCAGGCGACCGGCGGCTCGGCTGACGGCAAGATGTGCGGCTCGTTCGGCACCGTGGGCTCGACCAGCTTCTATCCGGCAAAGCCGCTCGGCTGCTATGGCGACGGCGGTGCGATGTTCACCAATGACGATGCGCTGGCCGAACAGCTGCGCTCGTTCGCCTTTCACGGAAAGGGCGAAACGCAATACGACAATGTCCGCGTCGGCATCAATTCACGGCTCGACACGCTTCAGGCGGCGATCCTGATAGAGAAGCTGGCCATCCTCGAGGACGAGATGGTGGCGCGGCAAGCGGTCGCCAATCGCTATGCCGAAGGTCTCGGCGATATCGTCAAAGCGGCGCGCAATCTGGGCGGCGGCCGCTCGGCCTGGGCGCAATACGCCATCGAAACGCCGAAACGCGACGGGCTCAAGGCACATCTCGGTGAAAAGGACATTCCGTCGGTCATCTACTATGTGAAACCGCTGCACAGCCAGATTGCCTATCGCGATTATCCGCGCACGCCGACCGGCCTTGCCGTTTCGGAAGAGCTGCCGAAGCGCATCCTGTGCCTGCCGATGCATCCCTATCTGAGCGAGGCTGACCAGGACCGGATCATCGAAACGATCCGTAACTATATCGGCTCGAATTCGGCGCATGTAGCGGCGGCATAAATTCGAAAGCTTCGAAGCATGGTCGCGGAATACATCGACGAGTTCATCATGTTCTGCGCCGGGTTGTGGATGGCTGGCATCGGCTTCGGATTTCTCGCGGACCCGTTCCAAGCTCGCCCCGGCCAGCAGCAAGCATGGTGGACCAACTTTGGGACTCGCTTCAAATGGATGGGACCGCTGTTGATCCTCATCGCGATAGCGCTCGCATTCGCGGCACCTTCCTAGGCTGGCGTCCGACGGCAGCTCGGCACGGTCGGCCATCGTTGATCAACAACCGCCGATTCAAGCTTTGCGCGTCAAGGCAGGCGGTCATCGGCACCGATTTTGCGATGCTTTGCTGCGCGCCGCAGCATAGTCTGCACCTGGCTCCCCTTTAGGCTGGTTCTCATGAAGAAGATTGGTTTCCTCTCGTTCGGGCACTGGACGCCCTCGCCGCAATCGCAGACGCGGACGGCATCCGACGCGCTTTTGCAGTCCGTCGAGTTGGCGGTCGCGGCCGAGGAGCTGGGTGCGGACGGCGCGTATTTCCGCGTGCATCACTTCGCCCGCCAGCTCGCCTCGCCCTTCCCGCTGCTGGCGGCGGTCGGCGCAAAGACCAGCCGAATCGAGATCGGCACGGCGGTGATCGACATGCGCTATGAGAACCCGCTCTACATGGCCGAGGACGCCGGCGCCGCCGACCTAATCGCCGGAGGGCGTCTGCAGCTGGGCATCAGCCGAGGCTCGCCGGAGCAGGTGATCGAGGGATGGCGCTACTTCGGCTACGCCCCGCAAGAGGGCGAGAGCGATGCCGACATGGCCCGTGGACACACCGGAGTGCTGCTCGAAGTGTTGCTGGGCAAAGGCTTTGCGCAGCCCAACCCGCGGCCGATGTTTCCCAACCCGCCTGGCCTGCTTCGCGTCGAGCCGCACTCGGAGGGCCTGCGCGAGCGCATCTGGTGGGGCGCCGCCACAAACGCCACCGCCGAATGGGCGGCGAAACTGGGGATGAACCTGCAGAGCTCCACGCTCAAATTCGATGAAGGCGGAAAGCCGTTTCACGTCCAGCAGGCCGAACAGATCCGGGCTTTTCGTGAGGCCTGGAAGGCGGCCGGACACACGCGCGAGCCGCGGGTGTCGGTGAGCCGGAGCATTTTTGCGCTGGTCGACGATCGCGACCGAGCCTATTTCGGCGGCAACCAGAGCGGAGATCATTTCGGTTACATCGAGGCAGACAGACGCGCGGTGTTCGGCCGCTCCTATGCCGCCGAACCGGACGTCCTGATCGAGCAGCTAAAGGGCGACGAAGCCATCGCCGAGGCCGATACGCTGCTGCTTACCGTCCCCAACCAGCTCGGCGTCGAGTACAATGTCCATGCCATCGAGGCGATCCTGACCCATGTCGCTCCAGGCTTGAGTTGGCGCTGACGGGTTGTGTTAAGTAGGAACCTGCCTCTCTGCCCGGCTCAGGAGCCAAACAGGCGGCTATCCCAGTATACGGGTTGATGCAGGCTGGCCGTGATCAGGGAAAACTCCGGATGTGCCGGATTGATCAACACGTTGTTGTCGGGGCGAGCCACGACGCTTGGCACGATCAGGATCGCGCTGCGGCGCTCGACACACCATGTCTCACCGAATTCCTTGCTCACCGTTGCCGGCATCATATCCCATCCGGGCAACGACGGCTGAGAAAAGATTTCGTAGCTCAGCCCGCGCGGAAGCATGATCTGGACGTAAGGCTGGTTGGGCGGCAGTCTGCCGCTGCCGTGCACCAGCTTTTCCAGCAAGGCCGTTGAATAATGCTCGCTGGTGTAGATCAACGGGCTGCCGGGCGTGTTCCAGCGGCCAGGCGCTATCGTCGAGCCCGTCGCGTCGAAGATCGGATATGTGCCGGCTGGATCGCCGATCCTGAAGCACTGCAGCATGCGATCGAGTATCTGTGCCGTCAAGCAGCGGTGCCGTACTTCAGGCCTGCAAGGATATCGAGCACCAGTTCGGCGCCGATCTCGCTTTGAATGACCACGTCGATCGGGCGTCGGTCTTCCAGCATGGGATGAGACCGAAACAGAAAGTCACGAGCCTCACCTTCGATCTGCCAAACGTCGAGGGCCAGGTTCCATAGGCGCGCCACCCGCGCCACCCGCATGCCCTCTTCCGAAGAGAGTCGGAGAGCACCTCTCTTGCGGCGCTCATAAGTTGCCTTTGGGACGAGGCGATATTTGAATTGCGTATCGGCCGGTGCCAGCAATTGTGAGACGCGTTCAAGCGCACCCAACGGCAATCCGTCTTCGATTCGAGCCATCAGCCCGAATCGACCGTGCAGCCGTCTCCTTGGGCGGCAGCCCCAGCACATCGGCTATATTTCCAAATGCCATTAGCCTCAGGTGAGGCCAAGTGCAAGCATCCCCGTAGTCTCACGGCTGCTTCCCGTCGGCTCGTTTCAGCATCGCAAATGCGCGACTGATCCGTTGCAGGGCTGTGGCGTTGGCCAGCACTGCGTACAGCGCGAACCCACCCGCCAGAATCCAGGGCGAAGCCGCGCCCATCGCGGTCGCGACTCCGTCGGCGGCGAGCAGCACGCAAATGAACACCAGACGTTCCATCCGCTCGAAGAAATCCGGCCAACCGTGGTTTTTCACAGGGATTTCCAGCGCCGTCCGCGCCTTGGCGTAACTGGTGAGGATCCCGCCCGCGAATGCGAACATTGCGATCGCCCACAGATCGGCAACCCAGCCGATAGCCGCAAAGACGGCCAATTCCTGATAGCGGTCGACGACGGCGTCGAAATAGCCACCGGCCTTGGTGCTCATATTTGTCCGGCGGGCGACCGCACCGTCCAGCGCATCGAAGCTGAAGGCAAACGCCAGGCAAAGGCCAAAGGCAAGACTTGAATGATGAAACGCGTAGGCGGCCGAAGACAAAGCCACGAGCACCAGCCCGCTGGCCGTAACCTGGTTCGGCGTCATGCCGATCCCGATCAGCGGAGAGGCGGCCTGCTCCCATAGCGGGTCGATGCGACTTTTCATGAGACCGGCGATCATGGCGGCTCCTCTGATGATGTCGGTTGACGGGTTTACCAGCAATTTGCGGGTTTGTTCCACCGTCGCCACCGTTTCGGTTGGCCAATGCGGGCCGAGACCGGGCTCAGCAACGTTCTCAACTTGCCGCAAAAACGATCTCGTTTGGCGAATGGGGCCGGCGGATTAAGGTACTCGCCGAGCTGGCGGCGAAACAGAACTTCCAGTCGCTGCGACAGCTGCCCGACGGCATTTTCACGGTTTGGGCGATGCCCTTGTGAGGTGGTGCAAATCGAACAGCAGTCTGGCGGCAGCACCCGAACGATGTGACTATGATCGCTTGCGATCCGTGGGAAGCCGGCCGAAAATCGATGCATAAGTTTCCACCCAAGTTCGCCTACCTGCTCGCGACCTCTGTCGGCGCGGGATTATCTCCAATATGGCCGGGCACGGCCGGCGCAATGGTTGGAGTGGCTGTTGCCGCGGCTCTGATACCCGCATCACCTTGGCTGACGGTGCTTGCCTACGTGGCCCTGTTCGCCGTCGGCGTATGGGCGTCATCGTATGTTATCTCCCGTACCGGGACGGAGGATCCGCAGATCGTCGTCATTGATGAGACCTTCGGCGCGGCCCTAACCCTTTCCATGCTGCCCCTCGATCCGCTCTGGTGGGCAGCAGGCTTCCTTGCTTTCCGGTTTTTCGACGTCGTCAAGCCTTGGCCCATCCGTATCGCACATGACAAGGTAAGGGGTGGGGCCGGTATCATGGTGGACGATGCGGCTGCGGCTGTGGCCGCCGGGGTGCTGCTGCTCCTGCTGAACGGATTGATTGACCATTTGCCGTAATGGCGGCATTCGGCCTCACGGCCAAAGGCCAGCACGATGGTCCTTGCTAGTTTAGCGCCACAAGGGGAGGACTGGACTAATGCGAAGCTATAGGATCGCGGCCATTCCAGGCGATGGGATCGGCAAGGAAGTCGTAGCGGCCGGCCTTCGTGCGCTGGCCGCCTGCGCCACGCGCGACGGCGGTTTCAGTCTCGAGGTGCAGCATTTCGACTGGGGCTCGGACTACTACAAGTTCAACGGCGTGATGATGCCCAAGGACGGCACCGAGCGGCTGAAGGCCTTCGATGCGATCTATTTCGGCGCTGTCGGCGCGCCAGACGTGCCCGACCATCTGACGCTTTGGGGGTTGCGGCTCGCGATCTGCCAGCCCTTCGACCAGTACGCCAATGTCCGCCCGACCCGCATCCTGCCCGGTATCGAGAGCCCGCTTCGCGGCGTCACGGCAGGGGATCTCGACTGGGTCATCGTTCGGGAGAATTCGGAAGGCGAATACGCCGGCCAGGGCGGGCGCTCGCATCTCGGCCTGCCTGAGGAAATCGCGACCGAGGTCTCGATCTTCACCCGCGCCGGCGTGACGCGCATCATGCGCTTCGCCTTCGAGATGGCGCGGTCGCGGCCGCGAAAGCTGTTGACCGTGGTCACCAAGTCGAACGCCCAGCGTTACGGCATGGTGCTCTGGGACGACATCGCCCGTGAGGTCGCGGCCGATTTTCCTGATGTCGCATGGGACAAAATGCTGGTCGACGCGATGACAGTGCGCATGACGCTCAATCCGCGCTCGCTCGACACAATCGTCGCGACCAATCTTCACGCCGATATCCTGTCGGATCTTGCGGCCGCACTTGCCGGATCGATCGGCATTGCGCCGACTGCGAACGTCAACCCCGCGCGGCGGTTTCCGTCGATGTTCGAGCCGATCCACGGCTCGGCCTTCGACATCACCGGCAAGGGCATCGCCAATCCGGTCGGCACGTTCTGGTCGGCGGTGATGATGCTGGAGCATCTTGGCGAGCCGGCTGCCGCGGCGCGCCTGATGCGCGCCATCGAGCGCGTGACGGCGGACGCCTCACTGCACACGCCCGATCTCGGCGGAAGTGCCACCACCGATAAGGTCACCGAAGCGGTGTGCGCGGCCCTACTCGGCGACAACGAGTAGGAAAGGAGCAAGCGCCTGGCATCGTTGTCATTCCCAGTGATGGCATCGGCAAGCAAGTCATGCCCGAAGGCGGGAGGCATCCGCACTCGCCGCCGCTCACCGATGATGTTCGTGCGCCTCCGTGCGGAAACCGAGCCCATCAAGTGTTTCGATCAGCACCTGTACAGGATCAGGCACACCGTGCGTTGACCGCCACGCGACAAATCCGTCCGGTCTGACCAAGGCGGAACCGCCGCTTTTAACCCCGAGCACGGAAGGCCACCGATGGTCCAAGTCAAGCAGATCCCCATTCGCACCCAACGAGTGGCACGTCAGCGGCATCCCGAGGCGCTGGCTTACGGAGTCAGCGGCCTGACACCATGCTTCGTCGGCGCAGAGGAGAAGAAGATCGCGGTCGCACAAATCGAGACTCGAAATCCGCTGGCCGGCACGCCCGACCGCGAAATGCGGCAAACGCGTGCCGGGGCGGCCCGACAGCTCCGTGGATTTTTGGAATGGGTGATCGTCCGGTGTGGATTCCAGAGCCACGATGCCTGCAGCGTAGCGTTGGCCAAATACCACGTCGTAATCCTCGACGATCGCAACAGGAGGAGGCAACCGCTTCGACGGATCGTCGAACCATTTCTGTAGGCGGGCGAGCGCTTGCGCCAACGTAGCCTCGATGACCGGCCGGCGCTCCATGTCATAGCTATCCAGCAACGAGGGATCGGCATGCCCGCGTGCTACCATCGCAAGCTTCCAGGCAAGGTTATGGGCGTCGTGGATACCTGAATTGCCACCGAAAGCGCCTGTTGGGGGCATCACATGTGCGGCATCCCCCACAAGAAACGCGCGGCCTCGGCGGAATTGGCGCGCTGTGAGGGCGGCCACTTCCCAGGAGCGCGCATCGACAAGCCTCGTCGTGATGTCCGGCCGGCCCGCACCTCGTATGATCAGTTCCCTGCACTTGGCTTCATCAAAATCCTGTGGTTTCTCGCCCTTTTCGGGAAAGTACTGGAGCGCCAGAAGCCATCGTCCACCCTGTCTGGGCGTGAAGGTCCCGTTGAGGTCCGTCACGAAGCACGACGTGAAGCGCTTGCCGCCTATCGTCGGAGACATGTCCGTGTCAAAGACGACATTCATCCAGTGCTGAAGGCCGCCTGCCCCGCTGCGGCTGATCTCCAGCCTCTCTCGCAGGGAACCGTTCGCACCGTCCGCGACGATCAGATAGTCGGCCGAGATGACCTCCTTTGCGCAGGTCGCGATATCGCGAATTTCCGCGCGGACGACGGTCTCGTCCTGATCGAAAGTCACCAGCTCCGTGCTGAAACGCACGTCTGCACCGTTCCGCTCGGCGTAGCGGCGCAGAATCGGTTCCAGGACGTGCTGATCACACGTCGCTGGTTGCGTGGGGCTGAGGGCACTTGCATCCGGCCACGCCGGTCCGCCCCATTGAATCTGCGGATCGGCGAGATTCCTGGCGCGCGCAATAGCGCCTGCCTGCTGGTCCCCCGTCCGATTTGTACGAATCTCCTCCTCGAGGCCGAGGCTTCGGAATATCTCCATGCTGCGCGGGGAGATGCCGGCAAACTTGTACTGGATTGACGTGTCGGGATGACGCTCGACGAGGACACACGCAATGTCGTTGTGAGCCAAAAGGGCGGCCGCCGTCAGACCGTTCAGGCCGCCTCCGACGACGAGAACCGTAGTATTGGTCATCTCGGATCTCCTCTCATTGCTTTGACCACAAAAACATTTTGATTGATCAAATCATATGATTGGTCCAAGTATGTGTCAAGACACGAAGGAGCGTGGAATGAGACCGAGCCAAGATCGCTTGCAGCACGCCACCGAGGCATGGCGCCTGATGTTTGATTTCCTGATGCGGTCCGCGCCGGACCGGTTGGCGATCCAGCAGAAATTGGGCCTGACGCCCAACGACTCCCGCGCCCTCTTCACGCTCGACAAAGATGCGGGCAAGCCGATCGGCGCATTGGCTGCTCAATGGCAGTGCGATCCATCGACGGCGACCTGGCTGGTCGACCGGCTTGAGCAGGCGGGGCTCGCCGAACGGATTCCGTCGCCAGGCGATCGCCGTGTGAAGCTTGTCAAGCTCACACCCAAAGGTGCCGCAACCATCAAGGAATTGATGAAGGAATATCACAAACCCCCGCCCGAGATACTTGCGCTTCCACGCGCTGATCTGGATCAGTTGATCGGCCTCGTAAGAAAGTTACAGGCTGGCAAATCCGTGAGTTGATCCTATCCCGGAAAGGCACTGGCTAGGATCGGGTAGCGCCGCGTCACACTTTCCATGCTGCCGCTCGAGCCGCTCTGGTGGTCGGCAGGTTCCTTGCTTTCCTGTTTTTTTGACGTGGTCAAACCTTGGCCCATCCTATCGCGCATGAGAAGGTAAGGGGTGGGTTCGGCATCATCTGGACGACGCAGCGGCGGCCGTGGCCGCCTGGATGCTGCTGCTGCTGAAGAAGACCATTTGAGCGTTGTTGCAATGGCGACATCAGTCTCGTTGCGTCTCTACTTTCAGCATCACGCCTCTTCCAGTCTGCGTACACGAGCCCTGACCCCATTGCCGATGGCATCAGCGACTTCCGCAGGAAAATCCTTTGGGAGCGATGCAGAAACCAGTTCGACCGCCGCTAGCGCCTGTTGGCGCAGCTCATCAAAGATCGCCTTGACGGGTTTCGGACCGATCCCTGCTTTGGCGGCGGTCTGGATAAAATGGCGTGGCATGACGCTGTCGACGAGGTAGTGGCGTGTGTCACCAATAGCCATCGCCAGTTTCATTTTGTTGCGCTTGATCTGTCCCGCATCAAGGCTGGGCTGCGCTGAAATCACATCATAGAGCGGCGTTATGCGGAACCGGCCGCCGGGGGAAAGAAAGACGCTAAAATTCTTGGCGTGCCCATCTGTGGCGCCGAGAAGCCAAAAGGCAACCACGGCCTTTAAAACCGCAGCCTGGTCTACCTCCGGTTGGTCGCTTCCCTTCATCAAATTGAGGATAGCCGGAACGCCAGGCCCGCCGTCGGATTCGTATTTCAGTGACGGCGGCACAGAAAGGGCCTGGCAGCAGTCTTCCTGGGGCAAACGCAGGAGACGATTGTCACTGGTCCATCGGCGATCGAACCGCTCGACCGCGAGCACGCGATTGCCTTCGAACTCCTCGATTGCGACGACGGCGCTCGGGAGCCCTAGGGCGGTTGTCAGCTTGAGGCAGAAAAATTCGTTCTCGACGCTGAAGGAAAGATCGATGCCATTTGGCAACCGTCCAATCTGTGGTTTGAGGATGTGCGTCGTGGCAGTCGTCGCCAGCGGCTTGTACCAACGTCCTTTCCAGAACAAGAGCGCAGTCTTTTCCTGAGCGCCAGCGATCGAGATCCGGAAGTCCTCGTCCTCGCCAAGCCCAAGGGGAGCCGATGCCAGATCGAGGAGAAGACGAGCAATCTCGGTATCGTCAACGGGTTTGCCGTTGACAATACCGGCGGGGCCTGGCTCGACACCATCCGGCAGGAATTGCAATGCGCCGACACAATCGCGCCCGACAGCGGCAAGCAGGTCGTAAGCGTCTATTCCTTGAGCATGAACACGCTCCGCCATACGGCGGCGAATGGGGACGTTGTCGGGCAGGAGATTGTCGAAGACGGCGATGACGGGCGCACCGATATAACGATCTTCACGCAGAGGCAGTGATAGCGAGACGGGCAGCGCGTGCTCCCAAGCAAGCCAGGACAGATCGTACTGAAAATCGATCGCGCCGCTGGATTGTCTATTCAGCCGCCCGACGAGACGGCTGTTCAAGAAGACATTTAGCGGGATGTGCTGCCGCGGACGAGCCATCAGAAGATGTCCTCGATCTCAGCCGGCTTTGCCTTGGTCCGAGGGCGGACGACGAATTCGAGGTCGAGCGCTGCGAGAATATCGCAAAGCGTTCCGAGCTGGGTCCCAGGCGCGCCACTCTCGACGGCCGAGATGGTCGCCTGACGCAGCATCGTTTGGTCCCCGACATTGGTCTGGTTGAGGCGGAGCTTGCGACGCTGCCGGCGGACGGCATCTCCAATTTGCTTGGGTGTTCGGGCGATTTGGTCCACAGCATACCTCTCTAGCCATGGTATTATACGCTCGCGCAGATAAATTTCAATATACGCTTTTCCGTATCGAATTTTGTATACTTTGAGGCGTATAAGCAGCAATATGGTCGGCGTATGATCTTCGATCCGCATGGACCGTCACCGCCATGCTTTCAGCTTGTCCGGCCGCCGCCGGCCAATGTGACCGAAGCGAATAGCCGGCATGCTCATAAAGCTCCAAGGCAAAGTGAGGTCAGTCCTAGCAGACTGCGGCAACGGATCGGTTTTTCAAACGGATCTTGCGGCACTCACCCAATCGAGGCGTGCGGCAGGGACAAGGCCATAATTGTAAAAATTGATGCCGTCGACATCCGGCGCCATCGCAGCTTTGACCTTGGCGGTGAGGATGTCGGGGCCGGCCATTTCCGGATAGAACAGCCGGTAGCCGGCGCCGAGGAACTTTTTCACGCCAAGGGCTGCGCGTCCGGCCGCCATCAGGCTGGCGACATCGCCGGGCTGCATGTCGTAGGCACACAGGATTGCCCCGTCACAGACCTTGCCGAGCGCCGCGAGATCGCAGCCGCCAAGCCAACCGTCTTTCAAATCGATGATGACAACGCGGGTCGCCGGATTGGCCACCTCGCGCAGTTCGGCGACCAGGCTGGTCACCGGTTCGAACCGCCACAGCAGGTAGCCATGGAGTTCCGGCCATGGCAAAAAAGTGTCGAGGCCGCTCCCCGGAAAGTCTGGAAAGCGCCGTTCGGGCACGGCGCGCTCGCAGGTCTCGACGATCCATTGCCCGACGAGCTTGCGCGCTACTTCGCCGTCGACGCCGGCCTCGGCCGCGCGCGCAAGGCAGGACGGGCAGAAACATATCGACAACAGAAAATCGTCTTCCGGCATCAGCCCGACACCGTCTTTCTCATGATGGTATTCGTGGGCGAAGCCCATGAAGGACGGGCTTTCAAGCTCGATCCGGTCCGGCCTGTAGCTGTGCGAGATATCGGCGATCAGCGCGCGGACATAAGCGCGCGCTTCCGGATGTGATGGGCAGAGATTGTAGTAGTTGGCATCGCCGAAGGCGTTGCGGGTTGCGGCCTGCGGATGAAGCATGCCGAGCCGGGTGTTGTGCAAGCAGACCGTCCAACACGAAACGCCGAGCCCGCCCACCTCGCGCCGGCGGACAAGGTCGCCAAGCACATCGCCGCCTTCCATGATCACCTTCGCCACCTTGGGCTGGATGGCTAGGTCGGCCCAGTGTGCCGCATCTGGCTTGAAATAGATGGTTCCGTCTTCCGGAAAATAGGCTTTCCGGCGCGGGCTGCGCGGCTGCAGAAACCGGCCAGCGTGATAGGAAGTCGCCAGACTGATCATGTTGAGCCCGGCACGCTCGACAAGATCGCGCTCGACCATCTCCAAGCCCAGATCCTGGACATCCCAAGGATAGGTCCACATCGACAGTTGCATCCGGTTATCCTCAGTCTTGATCCTGATCTGGGCGTATGGTCGGGAGGGCTTCTTATCAGTCGACCGGCTCGGCGACCTGCATGAGGCAGTCTCCCGCCTCGCACATCGTGTGCAGCCGGCGCGAAAGCACAATGCCGCTTTCGAGGAAGCGCAGGGCTTGCTCGGCGAGGTCGAGTCGTTCGAGGTCGTGGTACCAGCCCGCCAGTTGGCCTGAACTCACGCTGTCGCCCAGCCTGACTGCCGGCTCGAACCAACCACGGCTTGTGGCATAAAGGCCCTGACTGTGCCGAGACAACGAAAGAAGCCGCGTCGGCGCCGAAGGCCCGGTTGCCGGTGCAAGAACCGGCGCTTCAACCACTCCCAAGGCGGCCATCAGGGCGTCGAGTGCGCGGGCGGCAATCTCCATCGTATCGACCGTGACAGTGCCACCGCCGCCGAACTCTCCGCTGACGCCGATGGCGCCGGCCCGGCGCGCCGCACCCATGGAGGTCGGTGAGGCCTGGCCGTTGTCGGCCACGAACCCATAGGGCATGCTGAGCGTCCGCAGTAGCTCCACACCGCGCCGGTGCCGGTCGGGATCGGTATTGTGCTCGACAAGCGCGGTCGGCAGATGCTCCATCGAGGTGCCGCCAGAATGAATGTCGAAGATGACGTCGTGGCGGGGAAACAGTTCCATCTCCAGGAAATTGGCAAGCCGGCTTGTTGGCGTGCCTGACGGGTCGCCCGGAAAGGCGCGGTTGAGATTGCCGCCGTCGAGTGGCGAGCAGCGCTTTGCGGCGATCACCGCTGGCACGTTCGCCATCGGCAGGATGGTGACGCGACCCTTGATCTGCTTGGGATCGAGCCGGCGCACCAGCTTTGCCAGCGACAGCTCGCCTTCATATTCGTCGCCGTGATTGCCGGCCATCAGAAGCACCGACGGGCCTTCGCCGTTGCGGACAAGGCAGATCGGGACCTTGACCTGGAAATAGGGCGAACGGTCGATCGAAAACGGAATGCTGAGATGGCCGAGTGTCTTGCCGTCCCGGTCGAAGTCGAGCGTATGGCTGAGGCCGGTGTGCATGGCGGCGGCTCAGACAGCTGCGATCGCAGTGACCTCTATGCGGAGGTCGGGATCGGCGAGACGCGCCTCGACACAGGCGCGCGCCGGCAGGCGCGCAGGATCCACCCAGGCATCGTAGATGCTGTTCATGGCATCGAAGTCGGCGATCTGCGGCAGGAAGATGTTGATCGCCACTAGCCTCGACTTACTGCTGCCGGCCTCAACAAGGAGCGCCTCGACCTTGGAGAGCACGTCGCTCGTCTGACCCTCGATGCCGGCCTTGCGGTCGTCTGCCACCTGGCCTGCGATGTGCACGAGGCCGCCATAGACGACCGCCTGAGACATGCGGGAGCCGGCCTGGAAGTACTTGATCATATCAGATCCTTTCGAGGTTCTCTTTTTTGGAAGTGGCCGCGATATCTGCTCAGCCGAAATAGGTAGGAAAGGCGTGGCGGACATACCCGGCCGCGTCGGCGCCGAAGATCACGCGATAGCGATCGAGGCAGGTGCAGGGGTGCGAGATGCCGAATTCAACGACGTCACCAACGGCAATATCGTCGCCCGACGCAATTGTCAGGAAGGCGTGCTGGTCGTTGAGCTTAAAGACCTCGGCACGCGCTTTCGGCAGCTGCTTGCCGGCACGAAAGATGGTCACGACCTTCGGAAAACCCTGGTCGAACGACACGTCGCGCATGCCCATACCGCAGATAGCAAGGCCGGGCTCCGGCCGCGACAGTACCTCGGCCCAAACACGTAAAGCCGGATGGAAGGAATTTCGTGCGGAAGCACCGACGCCGCCGATCGCAAAACCGTCGCGGGCATCGAGTGCGCCGAGCGACCTGTCGTAGACGCCATGGTCGTGAAAGAAGATGGCGCCGCTGCGCAGCACCAACGTGGCATTGCCGTCCCTGGAGACGAGGGGCGAAAGCGCTGCGACCACCTTGTCGAAGTACACCGAGCCGCCGGCGGTGGCGATCAGCGGGGTGTCGCCGCCGACGCGGGCGCGGAGCCGCAGGAACATATCGGCTGTCATTGCCAACAGCGCGGATATCGCCTCATCGGTACGGCCAGGATCGGCTTGCGCCGCGGCACCTTCGTAGGCTGCGACGCCGGCGATCAGCAGCCGCCCTCCGGCAGCTACAACCGCGTCGGCGATCGCCTCGGCTTCGCCGGTGGTCCGGGCGCCTGCCCTCCCCGCACCAAGTTCGACGAGCACGCGCAATGGCGGCAGCGTCGCATTGGCGCGCCAAGCTTCAGCAAGCGCATTCACGGCGTCGAAAGAGTCGGCAAAAACGTAGAACTCGGCGCTTGGCCAGGCGCCAACAAGGACAGCAAGTCGGTTCGCACCACCTGGTCCGCCGACCTCGTTGGCGATGATCAGCCGAGAGAGCCCGGATCTGAGCATCACTGTGGCCTGCCTTATGTCGGCGACGGTCGTGCCCCATGCTCCGGCCTCGACCAGGGACCGGGCAAGGTCCGGCGCCATCGGGGTCTTGGCATGCGGGGCGATCACGGCGCCCTGTTCTCGCGCATACCCCAAGAACAGGTCACGATTGGCGATGAAGGCCTCCTCGTCGAGGGTCAACACCGGCAACGACATACGTCCATGCGCTGGATGCCAGCGCTCAGATGCGACAAAGCTGCTGTCCAGGCCGAGGGTGCCAGGCGGAACGCCGCGGATACGATCGTCGAGCAGGAAATTTTCACGGGTCGCGAGCGACAGTACGGGTGAGTTTTCGGTCATCCGATGCTAGTCCTTTCGCTTTCGCAGGATGAAGTCCGGATCGATTTCCGATGCCGGCCACACCATGAGAGAGATGCGTGCCAAAGCGTTACTGCGGACCGATCATCGATGCCCACCATCACCTGTGGGATCTCGGCCTCGGCCGCCATCCCTGGCTCGCGCCCACGGCTGGCGAACGCGGCGGTCTGGGCGAGCTTGGCCCCTTGCGGCGAAACTACCTTCCTGAAGATTATTTGCGCGACGCCGGCCAGCACAGTGTCGTCGCCACCGTCCATATTGAAGCCGGTTGGGCCGGGGATGACTGCGTGGGTGAAACGCGGTGGCTTGAAACCCTCGACAAGTCGCGCGGCGTGGCCGCCCGTTACGTCGTTCACGTACCTCTGGCGAACCGCCAAGCGCCGGCGCTGGTCCAGGCGCAGGCGGCATTCGACCGTGTCGTCGGCGTACGCGACATACTGAGCTGGGATCCTGATCCCGCCCGTCGTTTTGCCGCCCGCGACGGCATCATGGACGATCCGGCCTGGCGTGCCGGCCTGTCCCTGCTTGGGCGCCGCCGGCTGGTTTTCGACCTGATGGTGTTTCCGCGCCAGCTCACCGGCGCGGCGCGCCTCGCAGCGGCATTTCCAGACCAGCTCTTTGTTCTCAACCATTGCGGCAGCCCGATCGATCGCGATGCGGACGGAATGCGGGTGTGGCGCGAGGGGCTGCGGCTTTTGTCGGAGCGCGAGAACGTCGCCATCAAGATATCGGATCTGGTCGCCTACGATCATGATTGGACGCTCGACAGCCTAAGGTCGGTTGTCATGCATTGCATCGACTGTTTCGGTACGCGGCGCGCGATGTTCGGCAGCGACTTTCCGGTCGCCGGCCTGCATGCATCGTTCGATGCGGTGTATGACAGCTTCAAGGCCATTGCAGGAGAGCTTTCCGCGGACGAGCAGACGGCACTGTTCTACGGCAATGCACGGCGCATTTATCGGCTGGACGATATGTCATCGGCGGGCCTGCTCTCTGCCTGAGAGAAGCAGCAGCCCCAGGATCAGCGACCCGAACAGGATGCTGCGCCAGCCAGGCGATGCGTTGACCACGGTGATCAGCGCCGTGATCGTAACCAGCAGGATGGCGCCGGGGATGGTGCCGGCATAGGTGCCGAGCCCGCCGAGGATCGAGGTGCCGCCAAGCACCACGGCGGCAATCGAGGCGAGCAGATAAGGATCGCCGATACCGACATAGCCTTGTCCGTTCATGCCGAGGACCAACACACCGGCAAGTCCCGCACAGAAGCCGCTGATGCCGTAGACCGCCAGCGTGGTCGAGGCGACGGGAACCCCGGACAGCGCCGCGGCGAGCGGATTGGCGCCCATCGCGAATATCCGGGCGCCAAGGGATGTCGCATGCATCGTGGTCAGAACGATCACTGAAATGACCACCCACAAAAGCACGCCTGCCGGAATACCGACCGGCCGCGCATTGCCGAGCCAGCGGACCAGCGGGTTCTCGGCGGTCACGGCACTGCCGCCGGCGATGATGATCAGCAGACCTTGCAGGAATGTCGCCATCGCCAGCGTCATGATCATTGGATGAACGCGCAACAGCGCCACGCCCAGCCCGTTCACCAGACCGATTGCGCTCGTCAACGTGAGAACTGCAAGAACGGCGGTGAGCCCTGTCGGATCCGCCTGCCATGAAAGCAGCGGCAGGCTGACAGCGCTAACCGTGACGATCGCCGCGACGGAAAGGTCGATTCCGCCGGCAATCACCACGAAAGTTTGGCCCGCCGCGACCAGGCCGACCACCGCGCCCAATTCAACCAAATAGCGCAAATGCCCATAAGCGCCGAAGCCAGGTGAAGCGAAGCTCGCCGCGATCCATACCGCCGCAACTATAGCGATCGTAAGGAAGGGCCGGCTGCGCAAAATCGTCACGGCGCGCCTGCCGCTCACACTGACTTTCCGTGCTGTCATTGCTGCACCTTGCGGAATTGCGGGATGGCGACCGCCCCGATGATGATGAGGCCCTGGGCGACATATTGGGCGACCGGCGTGAAGCCGAGGAAGAACATGACACTGATCATCAGGCTGAGCAGCAGGCTGCCCGCAAGAGCGCCGCGCATGGTACCTTGGCCGCCAAGGAAACCGATGCCGCCGAGCACTGCGGCGGCTATGGAATTCAGCGTGAACGCCGTGCCGATGACTGGATCGCCCGAACCCGTTTGCGCGGCGATGAACAGGCCGGCGCCTGTGCAAAGCAGGCCGCTAATCGCGTAGGCGGCGATCCGGGCACCGTCGACCGGCACGCTGGAGCGGTAGGCGCCGACGGGATTTTCGCCTGCAGCATAGATGCTCAAACCAAGCGGCGTGGCGAGATAGAGTTTCCACAAAACCACGATGAGTACCAGCAGCACGAATGCCGCCGGCGTGTTGCCGGCAAGCAGGTCCGACAGCCACTCGGGTATGGCGCCCCCTGGCCTCGGCAGGATGAGCAGGGCAGCGCCGCCGATAATGAAGGAGCCAGCCAGCGTCACCACGATCGCCGGCAACCGAAGTTTCACGACGATGAACCCGATCGCGGCACCGATGCCGAGACCGGTCAGCGCCACCGCAGCGGCACCGCCGGCTACGCCCAGCGGTCCAGTCATCGTCGTCGCAGCGATCACTGCGCCCAGGCTGACCATGGCGCCGATGGCCAGGCTTATGCCGCCGGTGAGCATGAGGATCGCCTGGGCCATGGCGACCAGCGCCAGCGGAAACCAGCTCTGGGTGAATTTGGCGAAACCGGACGCTGTCAAGAGGCCGGGAAACAGGAAACCGTAAGCAATGACGAACGCCAGGACCACAGCGAACAGGCTGCGCACGCCGACATTGCGGCGCAGCTGAACCGGCCAGTAGAGCGCGCCGGCTTGGCTTGAGGATGCGACCGCGCTCATGCCGCAACTTTCTGCTGTTCGGCGCCCATTGCGGCGGAAACGATGGCTTCCTCGCTCAGTGCCTCGCGCTCGAGCATGGCCACGATGCGGCCTTCGCGGACCACGCCGACGCGGTCGCAAAGGTGCACCAGTTCGGGTGTGTCGGAACTGAGCAGCACGATCGCCTTGCCGGCGGCGGCGAGTTTGCGAAGCATCATGTAGATCTCACGCTTGGTCTCGACATCGACGCCGCGCGTCGGGTCGTTGAGGAGAAGCACAAGCGGCTCGTGTGGCATCCATTTCGCCAGCGCGACCTTCTGCTGGTTGCCACCTGAGAGTGCCTGTGCCGGGCGGTCAAGGTCGCCCTTGATGGCAAGCTGGGCGGCGAGACCCCTTGCCATATCGCGCTCGGCACGCCGGCTGCGCAGCTTCAGCGCCGGCAGCCTTGCGAAGGCGGGCAGCATCATATTGGTGATGATGGGATGGATCAGGTGCAGGCCTTCGCGCTTGCGGTCAGCCGGGACATAAGCGAGGCCGAGCGCATTGGCGTTCGGCACGCCGCCGGGCAAACCCGAAACACCGTTTACGGTCGCGGATACCGTCCTGGCGGGGATCGCGCCGTAGAGGCCAAGCAGCAGATCTTCCTGCCCCTGCCCGACCAGGCCGCCAATGCCAAGCACCTCGCCCGTCCTGATGTCGAGATCGACGTCGCGCATCAGGCCGGCCGAAAATTTACGAACCGAGATGGCGTCGGCCGGCGATGGCGAAGGCCGCCATCGTGGAAAGAGATCGCCGGGGTCGCGTCCTACCATCAGCCGTACCAGCCCGGCGGCATCGGTTCCTTCCAGCGAGCAGTCCGCCGTGCAGGTCCCGTCCTTGAGCACGGTGACATGCTTGCACAGCGCCATCACCTCGTTCAGTCGGTGTGAGATGTAGAGAATGGCGATGCCCTCGCCCCGAAGCCTCTCCAGCAGGTCGGTGAGGATTTTTGTCTCAGTCGCCGATAGCGATGAGGTGGGTTCGTCGAGAATGAGCACGCGCGGCCGGCGGTAAAGCGCCTTGGCGATCTCCACCATCTGCCGGCGGCCGAGGGACAGGTGCCCCACCGGCGCAGACAGCGGTTCGTAAAGCCCGACAAGATCGCATGCGGCCCTGGCCCGGACGGCAAGCTCGTTGTAGTCGATCAAGCCGAACCGCTTGGGATAGGCACCCAGCCCGATGTTTTCGGCAATGGACAAGCTGGCCGTCAGGCTGAGTTCCTGCTGGACAACGGCGATCCCGGCCTGTCGCGCATTAGCGGGGGTCATGCGCGAGACCGGGCGCCCATCGACCTCGATCGCCCCGCCGTCCGGGCGCAAGGCGCCGGACAAAAGGTTGATCAGTGTCGACTTACCTGCGCCGTTCTCGCCCAGCAGTGCATGCACGCGGCCGGGCTGGAGAGCGATTGAAACGTTGCGCAGAACGGGGTTGCCGAAAAAGGACTTCGACACCCCCTGCGCGGCGAGAAGCGGAGCCGTGGTTGTCAATGCTACAACCCTTCAGGCTTATTTTTGGGCCAGCAGCTTCTTGAATAGATCCTCATCGTACGGCGAATAGATGTAACCGTCAGCCGGGAAATCCTTCGCCCGGGCGAGGTATTCGTCGATGTTGGAATTGTCGATCACCGGCAACGGGATCTTGACGAAAGCCGGCACATCCTCGCCCTCCAGTGCCTGGACGGCGGTGTAGGTGGCGAAGGCGCCGAGCCAGTTCGGCTGCATCGTCGCCCAGCTCTTCAGGCCCTTTTCCTTCCACAGTTCGAGAAACTGGCGCGCATTCTCGCCGGTGATCGGCACCTGGTCGCGGCCCTGCTTGTCGAGCGCGAGCACGGCGCCCGCCGACAACGCGCCGCCCAGCGACAGGATGCCGTCGATTTCGGGGTTGGCGAAAAGCAGGCTGGTGACGGCCTCCTGGGCGGGCGCGACATTGTAGGGCGTGTTCGTCTCGGCAAGCACCTTCACATCGGGATGGGCCTTAAGCTCGGCATCGGCGCCTTTGCGCCGGTCGTCGCTGACCGAAACGCCGGCTGGGCCATTGAGGATGAGGATCTTGCCCTTGCCGCCGATGGCGTCGATCAGGAACTTGGCCGCCTGATCGCCCCACTGTGAGGAATCGGTGTTGACCTTGGCGGTCACCTGGTCGGTATCGACGAGGCTGTCGAAGTTGATGATGGCGATGCCTTTGGCGCAGGCGTCCGCCAGCACGCGCGCCGGCGCGGTCGACGAACCAGCGATCAAGATGATGGCATCGACATCGGAATCGATCATCGACTGGATCTGCTGAATCTGGACGTTGGCGTCGCCCTGGGCATCGGTCACGACGAGTTTGTCGACCAAGCCTTGCTTCTTCAAAGTCTCGACTTCGGCTTCGATCGTGCCCTGTGTCTGCTTCATCCAGGTCGGCACTGAATAGATATTGGCCCAGCCGATCGTATATGGCGCTTTGCGATCGCCCTTGATGCATTTAGCGGCGGCGTTGGCCTGCGAACCGGCGCCGAGGCTGAGGAGGAGGCCGAGGCAAAGGGCACTGGCGGACGCGAAAAACGATGATTTCGTCATGATTGTTCCCTTCTGAAGTTATGCCTGGACGTGCGGGATCGGGACGAGAGAACCCGCCGGTTGCCGCATCGGAAACCGCCCGTTTTTCTCGTCAGAACTTTCTGCGCCTGGCTCGTTATTGTCCGATATTTCAGACAATAGGCCTGTATATCGGACAAATGGGATGCTAGACTGAGCCTTGACATCTTTCAAGCGTCTTGAGACGAGGGCCGAATGATTTTTGCGCGGGTGCGGCCTACATGAGCGATAGCGTCACTGGTCTAATTGAAACGGAAACCGGCGCCGAGCCGCGCAATGGCGAACGGCGTCGCGGGATCGACCGCGTCATCATGCTACTCGAGGCCCTTCTGCGGCACCGCGCGCCGATGCGCGTCGGCGACATCGCCAAGATGATCGGCGCGCCGCGTTCAACCACTTATGAGATCGTCAACAGCCTGCTGGAAGCCGAAATGCTCGAAAATGTCGGGACGGAAGGCTACGTCTATTTCGGAAAGGCGATGCATCTGTTCGGCTGGGCCTACTCACATCATAATGCCCATTACCGGCGCATCATCGAAACCCTGGACAGACTTGGCGCGGAGACGGGCGAGACCGTCCAACTGTGCGGCCTGCGCGGGACCAAATATGTCGTCCTTGATTGCCGGGACTCGCCTGGCCCGTTCCGGATTTCAAGCGATGTAGGCGTCGAGGTGCCGATACCGTGGACGGCGTCCGGTAGGCTGCTGCTCGGCCATATGAGCGAGCAGGAAATACGGGACTTCATTCCGCCTGGCGACTACACGCTTCCCGACGGCCGCGTCATTGCGCCAGCCGAGTTCTTCGACGATGTCGCTCTGGCGCGCCAGCAAGGTTTCAGCGAGACCGCCGCTCTGGCCGACCGCTTCACCTGGTGCATGGCCGCGCCGATCCGCGACGGCAACGGAGCCATCAACAAGACGCTTTGTTTCGTGTTGCCCGTCGACACGCCAGAAGCGCGGCGCAGCGAATTGCTTGCCCTGTTATGCGAGCGCGCCAGTGGGTTGTCGCTCGCGGGAAGCTACTAAAAAGTCGGCGCGCGAAGGTCTGGGGTGGGGTCCGTTCGTTCAGCCGCAGCAGCGAAGCCCGAAACTGGTACTCCGGTGAGTATGGCAAAGGCGGCAGCGCGCTCCTGCTACCAGATCATCGCATATTCGATCGGAAAAATCGGCAGTCGGCTTCGGCCTGGTTCAGACCTGCCTACGGAGTGTCGCCGACCATGCCTGAGAACAGCACCGAACGCGCTGATCGAGAAGAGAAAGCGAAGTGAAGTCCAGTATCGAGAGCCCTCCGTCGGCGATCACTCCTATGACTTTGTGGAAAAGCGAGGTCGAATTCGACGCGCCGCTCCATGTCGGCGACATCGCGCTCGCCACTTGTCCAAGCTGACTGGAATTCCGCGGACTGCCCGACTTCCTGCAGCGAAGGCCACGACTGGAACAATGGTATAGATCCTTCGTGGAACGCCCTTCAATGCGTGCCACGCCCTACGGCGGCGACACGCGAGATTGACATCGATCGCCAGGCTTTCGAGTTCCAGCATGTGTCCCTCATCAGCAAGCATTCTCGCGGTCATTTGCTGGGCGGCCTCGATGATAGAGCGCGAAGCCGCGACCTTGCCAGGACAGCCTTGAGGGCGGCACATCAAAGGTCATTTCTTCGTCTGTGCGCGTCGCCTGACGCAGCACGTCAGGAGGCAGCCACTGCAACGAAAAGCGATTGTCCTTGCCTTTCGATGCGGAACAGGATGGGCTTTTTCTGCTGACGGGATTTCGTCCACTCTTGCTGGATATCCGACGGCTGCGTCACGTTGCGGGTGTTGGCCGAGACGATGACGTCGCCAGGCCGAAGACCGTTCTCGGCGGCGGGGCTGTTCGGCGCCACTTCCTGGATAAACACGCCGGTGGTACCCGGCTGCAGACCCAGTTGCTGGCGCGCTTCGTCCGGAATGGGGCTGAGCGACAGCCCGAGGCGTTGGTCCGCCGCTTCCGGACTCGGAACGGCACCGGTCTGTACCTCCTCGTCCTTGCGTTGACCGACGGTCAGTTCCACCTCCTGCTGAGAGCCGCCGCGGTTCCTTGTCAGCGTGGCTTTCGACCCTGGCTTTTCGTTCGCTGCCGCCAGCGTCAGGTCATGGACGCCCTGAATGTCCTTGTCGTTGAACCGGGTGATCACATCCCCCGATTGCAAGCCGGCCTTCTCCGCCGGACTGCCGGGCTCGACCGAGGCGACCAGCGCTCCCTTGGTGCTCGATATGCCAAGCGCCTGGGCAAGCGACGGCGTCACCTCCTGGAGACGCACTCCGATGAAGCCGCGCTCGATCCGGCCGGTGCGGATCAGCTGATCGGCGACGCTCCGTGCGGTTCGGGACGGCACGGCGAAACCGATGCCTATGCTGCCGCCCGACGGCGAGACGATGGCCGTGTTGACCCCGATCACTTCGCCTCGCGCGTTAAACAGGGGGCCGCCGGAATTGCCTCTGTTGATCGAGGCGTCTGTCTGGAGGAAATCGTCGTAAGGGCCGGCCTGGATGTCGCGCGAGCGGGCGGAAAGCACGCCGACGGTCACCGTTCCCCCGAGCCCGAAGGGACTGCCAATCGCGATCGTCCAGGCACCCGGCTGCATTGCGTCAGAGTCACCCCAGGCGGTGGTCGTCATGCTGGGGCGTGGATCGACCTTCAGCACCGCGATGTCGGTTGCTGGATCGCGGCCCACCAGTCGCGCGGGCGACGTCTCCTTATCGGAGAATACGACGTGGATTTCGGTGGAGTCGGCCACGACATGATTGTTGGTGACGATGTAGCCCTCGGGGCTGACCACGAAGCCGGAGCCAAGAGCTTCTCGCACCTGCGGCTGGACTGGCCCGCGGCCATCGAAGGGATTGAGAAAATCGTCGAGCATCGTTTGGTCCTGGATGATCTGCCTCGTCGTGATAGCGACCACGGCCGGCAGCTTCTGACGCACGATTGCGCTGAAGTCGTTCGGGATTTCCTGTGCTGAAACCGGAGCAAAGCCGCCAGCCGAGAGCATCAAGATTCCTGCGAAGAGGCCCCTGCACAGTCGCTTCCTGGAAATGTAAGACATGATTGGTTCTCCTGCCCGACCGCCCTGGCGCTGCTGCGTGAGTTGTGCCAGACGCAAGAACTGACACTCACGCCGATTGTTTCACCGGTTCGAAAAAATGTTGATGGTGGGCTGAACCGCGAGAAATGTGGCGTTGCGGGGCCATTGAAATTTGGTCGAAACTCTCCAAAATTTCAGTTGGTAGAAATCGCGAGAGCCACCAAAGATGACATCAACAGAGGAGACTATTCAAAGCGGAGGACCATCGATGGAAGGAGCCATTTCGACGAGTTTTCCCCCAATCGGGCCCGAGGGGCCTGATGTTTTTCTTGACCGGTTGCTCCATCCAGCACGGCATTTCGAGCGACCTCAGGACGTGCTGGCTGACGTGACGCTGGACGTCCAGGAGAAGCGTGCAATCCTTTCGTCCTGGGCATCGGACGCCTGTGCAGTGGAATCGGTGCCGGCGCTGCGCATGCCGCCGGGAGCAACCGAACCGGTCAGCTTCGATGCCATCATGGACGCGTTGCGCCAATTGGATCAATTGGAGAAGCTTCCCGGCGCCGGTCACGGTCGTGAGATCGAAAGTATTGCGGTCACCGGTTTTACAGCATCCGTCGATCGACTTTGAGTGGAGCGCAGCCACGCTCTTCATCCGAGGCATCCGCCCGCCGGCCAGGATTGGCCGGCGGGCGGGATAGACGTGTTCTTAGCGACCAGTCGTCTGGCTGAAAATTTTCCTATAGCCCCCCTTGAACACGTAAAGCACTGTTATAAATAATTAATCGCCGGTCGCCAGATGGGGCCGGCGCAGGTCCAGGAGGCGTCAAGGCTCTCTTGGCGTCTCCTTGTATCCATGTTGCTCAAAGGAGGATGTGGCTATGAGGACAAACCTCGATTTTACCCCCCTGTTCCGGTCCAGCATCGGCTTCGACCGAATTTTCAACATGCTGGAGAATGCGAGCCGTATCACTGCGATAGACAATTGGCCGCCCTATGACATCGCCAAGACTGGTGAGGACGCCTATCGCATCACCATGGCGGTCGCCGGCTTCTCGCGGGATCAGCTGACCATCACTCATCAGCCTAACCTGTTGGTTGTGAGCGGGTCGCAATCTGGCGACGATGACGGCCAGTATCTCTATCGCGGCATAGCCGGGCCCGCCTTCGAGCGTCGGTTCGAACTGGCCGACCATGTGAAGGTCGTTGGCGCCAGCCTGGAGAATGGGCTGCTGAACATCGATCTCAAGCGCGAGCTTCCCGAAGAGATGAAGCCGCGCCGGATCGCCATCGCCGGCAGCACGGCAAAGGCAGCACCGCGGCAGATCGAGGCCGAAAAGAACGCAGCCTGAAGTCAGCGTGAACCAGAAGCGACAGGCACCGGCAATCGTCCGGTGCCGCGCGGTTGAACGTGGAGGTGAATGACAATGAACATGCGTGACCTTATCCCGTGGGGCCGCAACAACAACCAGGCCCCGAGCATCTATAGCGGTGGCGACCCGTTCCTTTCGCTTCACCGCGAGGTAAACCGGCTCTTTGACGATATGTTGAGGAGCTTCGAGACGCGCTTGCCTGCTGCGGGGCAGCTTTCGCCTTTCGATAGCGGCTGGCCGAAGGTGGAGATCTCGGAGTCGGATAATGAGCTTCGCGTCACCGCCGAGGTCCCCGGCATGGAAGAGAAGGACATCGAAGTTCTGCTCGACGAAGACGTGCTGACCCTGCGTGGCGAAAAGCAGTCGGAGACCGACGAGAAGGACTACTCCGAGCGCTTCTATGGTCGCTTCGAGCGGCGCATACCCCTTGGCTACGAGGTCGAGGACGACAAGGTCAAGGCGTCCTTTGCCAATGGCGTCCTGACCCTGACGCTGCCGAAGAACCCGAACGCGCAGTCGAAGGTGAAGCGCATCCCGATCACCCACTGACGCATGGAGCAAGTCGGAGGCGGCAGGCCGCTGCCTCCGGCGCATCCTTCGCCAAAATGGGAGGGATGAGTGATGCAGAAGCAAGAAAGAGAAGTCACACCAGTCGTAGAAAATTTCGAACTGGCAAACGACAACCGCGGGCGAGCGCCGCTGTTCGGCAGATCCGAGTTCCCGAGTGATGCGGTCGCACGGATCTACAAGCCTTGCCGCTCAGTCATGACCTCCGGCCGTGCGCGGCCGAAGGTCTGGCGGCTGGTGTTCGAGCGGCGTACTGCGCCGGTCATTGAACCGCTGATGGGCTACACCGGAAGTGGTGACACGCTGACCCAGGTGGAGCTCGATTTTCCGACGGCTCAGGCGGCCATCGACTATGCCGAACGGCAGGGGCTTGCCTACGCGGTTCAAGGAAGCCCGGCGGCCGAAAAGTCCGTCGAATCTTCTGAGGCGGACAAGCGGCTGCAGGCCGGCGCAGACGTTGTCTTGAACCGCCTCCAGTTGACTTTGCTGCAGACCAGCTATGGCGCTGTTTCGCAGGCGTCGCATTATCGAGCGGCTCTGGCGGACTCGGAGGCACTTTTTGCATCGCCGATGGATGTGGTCGTCGACCCTCTTCTGACCGCCGACGAGAAACGCGCCATCCTGCGCAACTGGGCGTGGAATGAGTATCTGGTCGATCTCGCAACGGCCGAGGGGATGCCGGAGAACGCGCGTCCGACGCGGCTCGACGAAGTGGAACAGGCGCTGGTCGCATTGGAACCCTGGATGACGGCAGCGAACCTGACCGTCTCCATTCCTGAACAGAAGCAGAAGGCAATGTGAGGTGACGCTATGGATCCGCTCATTGTGTTCGATTGTGAAAATACCGTGCCGAACCGTTTCGCACTGGCTGTCGCCGCGGTGAGACGGGCTCGTGCACTCAGCCGGGGCGCCGAGCCTCGCCTGTCCGACAAAGTGACTGTGGCCGTCGAACTCGCCTGCGTGAGATCGCCGGCAACCGGTTCCAGCCCGACGAGTCAAGCCCTTCGTTCTGGCGGGTTCGGTTCCGCGCGATCGCCGGGTTCGGCCCGGCCGACGAAGAAAGCTTCGCGGTGGCGAAGGGCAATCCCTGGCCGCCGCACCCGCCTTCGCTCAGAGGGCGGTGCACTGACCATGTCAGGAAAGGAGGATGAACAATGGAGAAATGGCTGAAATCTGAAACACGTCCGGTGATCGACATCCTCAATGTGATCGCCGGCATAGCGCTGGTTCTGTCGCCTTGGTTTCTCGGCTTTGCGGCTGAACCCCATGCGGCCTGGAACGCCTGGATCGCCGGTGCGGTGATCGCCCTGATCGCCGTGGGTGCACTGGTTGCGTTCCATGCCTATGAGGAATGGGCAAACCTGGTGGTTGGGCTATGGACGCTGATCTCGCCTTGGGTCCTCGGTTTTTCGGCCCTGGCTGCCGCCATGTGGGCGCATGTGATTGTGGGCGTCATCGTGGCGGCCTTGGCTGCCGGAAACCTCTGGTTCTTCGGCGACCGTCCGGTTTCAACGGCCTGACCAGTCTCTCCGGCGGGCCTGGATTTCCGGGCCCGCTTTTTTCAACCGTCTTCGATGGGGTCTGCCGTTGCAGGCGTTGCGGCCAGGCACATCGGCAGCCGAAACACAGGCCGCTTTTTCACCGACGTGTATTGAGCCGGATCTCGCCCTGCAGCTCGTCATTTCCCGTGCTTGGCGCGCGGGGAAGAAAGAGATGAACGCTTGTTCCCTCGCCGACTGCACTCTCGATCCGAACATGCCCTCCAGACTGCTTGATGAAGCCGTAAACCTGGCTAAGCCCAAGTCCGGTCCCCTGGCCATCCGCCTTGGTGGTAAAGAACGGCTCGAACACCTGGGCCAGGACCTCCTTGCTCATCCCGCACCCCGTATCGCGGACCCTGACCCGAACGAAAGAGACAGCCAAAGCGGGCACGTCTTCGATGTCGCCTGGAGTATCGCTGGTCTCAATCGCCAGCGTGCCCCTGCCGGCCATCGCGTCCTTGGCATTCACAGCCAGGTTCAGGATGGCGACGTCCAGCTGATTGGCGTCGACGAGGACAGGGCCAAGTGCCGGATCCAGCTCAAGGCTAATGCCGATCCCGTTCCCCAGCGTCCGCTCCAGCAGCATCGTGACGGCTTTGATTCGTCCATTCAGGTCGATTCTCTCCGGATACAGCGACTGTCCGCGAGAGAACGCGAGCAATTGCTGCGTGAGCGCACCGCAGTTTTGCGTTCGTTTCAGCAACTCTTCAATCAGAATCGCCGTGTTCGGATTGGCAGGATCCTGGCGCAGCTGCTTCTGAAGCAGTCGTAGCCCCGATTCGAACACCGCGAGCAGATTGTTGATGTCGTGAACGATGCCGGCGGCGAGCCGGCCGATCGCCTCGAGCTTTTGTGATTGACGTCGACGCTCCTGCTGCGCGCGTTGCGCGGAGACGTCGCGAAGACTGGCAAGCAGCGCCGGCCTACCATCCCAGCTAAGCTCGACCGTCCGCATTTCCACTTCGGCTGGTGCTCGATTGGGTCTGTGGACGGTGATTTCCGTGGTTTCACCCGATATGACCGGTCGCCCGAGGGGAATCTGGACGAGATCGGCAGCCGGACAACCGAAGATCGCGGCCGCCGCCGGATTTGCATAAAGCACCGTTCCCGTCAGATCCACGACGAGAACCCCGTCGGCCGTGGTTTCGATCAGCCGTCGAAAATCGAACTGGCTGATGCCCGTCAGACTTGCCTCGCCGTATTGGTCGAAGATTTCGGCTGCGGCGCGCGCCATCTCAACGCTCCTCACGCCAAGGACGCGGCGGAGCGCCGAACACGTCGGGCGCGCCATCGAAGGGCTGACCGAGATGCATCCCGGCGCTGTCGATTGTGAAGCGCCGAATCTGCTTGTCATGCTCGCTGCCGCGCATTTTCAGCACCATGATCCCCCGATGCATGAAATCCCCTTCCTGGATGTACCGCAACAGGATGATCGAGTCCGTGAGGGTTGAAATATGCTGTTCGCTGGCACTCTGGCCGCCGACGAGCGATTTGTTGGTGGCTGTGCAAAGGCCAGCGATCTCGTGTTTCTTGATGAAGGAAGTGAGGCTGATCAGGAATTCCCGGAAACCGGTCTCTGGTGCGATCCGTTCCAATGCCGACAGGCTGTCGATAGCGATCCGGTCAGGTTTGAACTCCTCAACGAGTTCGCGAATCATCAACAATTGATCCGGCAAGTTCTGCGCTTCCGGGTAAATGCAAACGACCTTCAGCCGGCCATCCGCCTCCATGCCCTCGAAATCGACGCCCCAGCCGCGCGCATTGCGGAACAGCTGGCCGCGGCTCTCTTCGTAGCCGACCAGCAAGGCACGTTCGCCAGCCGCTGCGCCGCCTGCCAGAAAGTTGGTCACCAGCAGCGTCTTTCCGGTGCCCGTCGCACCGCTGACGAGGGTGACGCTGTCGCGGAAGAATCCACCGCCACACATCCTGTCGAGTTCCGGATTGCCGCTCGTCACCCGCTTGGTGCTGGATTGCTGCTCAAGCCGCAATGAAGACAGTGGCACTGCCACTATGCCTTGCTTCACCACGAGCGTGATCGGCACCTCGCCCTCGACGTGGCGGCTGCCCCGCATCTTGAGAACTTCGATCGTGCGCCTGCGCCGCTCGCGGTCGAGCGCGTTGCGCAGGATTACGACGTTGTCGGCAACGAACTCCTCGATCCGGTGGCGGGAGATCTCGCCATACTCGCTGTTGCGTTCGGCGGTCATCAGCACCGTCAAACCATCCCTCTTTAGCGCTGTCGCGATGCGAAGGAGCTCCCGACGCACCGATGTCTGCTCCGCGACGAAGTGGTCGAAGAGCTGGGTGACCGAATCCAGCACAATGCGCTTCGCCGCGGCGTTTCGCGCAGCGTGCAGGACACGCGCCAGCAAGCCTGACAAATCGAAATTGCCGATAATCATCTGGTCGTGGTCACGCGGGCTGGCGTCGACGAAAACCAACTTGTTCGTCTCGCGCCAACGGCGGATGTCCCAGCCGAAGCTGGCCATGTTGACCTCGATCTCGAGCGGCGATTCCTCGAACGTGACGAAGACGCCTGGCTCGTCGAGCACGGTGATGCCATGGGCCAGAAACTGCGTTGCAAATACAGTCTTGCCACTGCCCGGCGTGCCTCCGACGATGGTGGTGCGCCCGCGCGGCAGGCCGCCCATCACAAGATCGTCGAAAGCCTCGATACCGGTCCTGACGCGTTCGAGCACAGGATCGATGAGGATCTCTTCAGCTGTGGTCATAGCCACTGTCCTTCTTGCGATAACCGAAATAGTCGAGAACCTGAGCGATGTTGCCGATGTCGCCAATCAGCCGGCGTGGAGGGGTGGTTGACTCATCCGAGAGCGCCGGCGTCGCTAGAATGCCGGCCCTTTCAGCCTCTTCAGGATGGGCGAGGACGTCGACGACCTGGATTTCGACACGGCCGGCCAACTCCTCCACTATCCTCAGACGGCTTTCCAGCGCCCGCCGGGCGCCCGGCGCATCGCCGGCGACATAGAGTCGAAGCAGGCCGTTGGCCCCTGGATTGGACCGATCATTGATGCTCATGTTCACGCCTTGCTGCAGGGAGTTGCAGTTTTCGGCGTGCACGAGGCGCCACGCCACGGAATCCAGTCGCCGGCATTTTTCTTCCCTCAGCAGAAGTCGGTCTGCCTGGAAGCCGATGCACCACGGCTCGCGCTCGGTGAGGCCTGGATCAGCGCCCCTTATGTCTTTGTAGATAGCTGTGCCTGGTTCGTCTGCGCACTTGTGAACATTTCTCCACATTTGGCGTTGTAGACGTCCCATTTGAAAAGAGGAGTGCGATGGAGAACCTGCAAAAACAATCGGAGCCGATTGGAAACAACCTGCTTCGGGCACTCAGGGCGGACGACTGGGAGATCCTGCACCCAGGACTCGAACAATGGTGGACGTCCGCCGGGACACTGCTGCACGAACCAGGCGATACGGTCCGCTTCGCTTACTTTCCTTGCGGATCGGCACTGGTCTCCTATCTTGTCGTGCTGAGCGACGGGCGAGCGATAGAGACTGCGCTGATCGGTCGTGAAGGAGCGGTAGGCGGCATCGTCAGCCAAGGCAGACTGCCGGCGTATGCGCGGGCCGAAGTTCAGCTTGGAGGGGTATTCTTCAGGATCGACCTGCACCATCTCGAAGAAGCCAAATTGCGTTCCTTGACATTGCATCACCTGTTCGCCCGTTACGCCGATTGCCTGATGGCGCAGGTGTTCCAATCCGTCGCCTGCAGCGCAGCGCATTCGATTGAACAGCGCACTGCAAGATGGCTGGTGGCGGCGACAGAACGGACGGGGGCACAGGAACTGGGTGTGACGCAGGAACAGCTTGCGACAATGCTAGGCGTCGGCCGCAGCTATCTGAGCCGAGTCATCCGCGACCTGCGGCAGCGCGGCGTCATCGAGACGCGGCGCGCTCGGCTTGCGGTGCGCAATGCTGACGGGCTGCGTTCCCTTGCCTGCGAGTGCAATGCGGCGGTCAGCCATCATTTCAACGACGTATTGAAAGGAGTCTATCCGGCGGAGGAAAACGGCTGACAAGTTCGCCGGGCCTGCCGCACAGGAAGGACAATGACTGACCCACTATCGTCGCCGGCCGGTCTGGGGCCTCCCACTTTTTTGCGCCGGACCCGGCCTGCACCGATGCCGCGCGGGCTGGGGGACCTATATCCGTTTCCCTGTGGAGGCCGCCATGGACGTGAGGAACAGAAAGACGCAGTTCAATATCTGGTACTGGATCGCGGCGTTCGTGGGCGTGATGGTCGTCCAGTATATCTATGCCACGACGCAGCACGTCGCCCAGATTCCGTACAGCCAATTCGAGACCCTGTTGAACGCCGGCAAAATCGCCGAGGTGCAGGTTTCGGACCGCTTCATCCAGGGCCGCTTCAAGGAGCCGCAAGACGGCAGGCCGCTGTTCATCACCACACGCGTCGAGCCGAACCTCGCCCGCGACCTGCAGGAGCACGGTGTCACTGTGACCGGCCAGGTCGAGAGCACTTTCCTGAGCGACCTGCTGTCCTGGGTTGTGCCGGTGCTCGTCTTCTTTGGCCTGTGGATGCTGCTTCTAAGACGCATGGACGGCGGTGTCGGAGGTTTGATGCAAATTGGCAGGAGCAAGGCCAGGGTCTATGTTGAAGCCAATACCGGGGTGACGTTCGACGATGTGGCGGGGGTCGATGAAGCCAAGGCCGAGCTGCAGGAGATTGTGGATTTTCTCAAGAACCCGGGCGAATACCGCCGCCTCGGAGGCCGCATGCCCAAAGGCGTGCTGCTGGTCGGACCGCCGGGGACGGGCAAGACTCTGCTCGCCAAGGCCGTCGCCGGCGAAGCCAAGGTCCCGTTCTTCTCGATTTCCGGTTCGGAGTTCGTCGAGATGTTCGTGGGGGTCGGGGCCGCGCGCGTGCGCGATCTTTTCGAGCAGGCGCGGTCCAAGGCTCCCGCAATCATATTCATCGACGAGCTCGACGCTCTTGGCCGCGCCCGCGGGACCATGGTCGGCGGTCACGACGAAAAGGAGCAGACGCTCAACCAGCTTCTGGTCGAACTCGACGGTTTCGATCCACAGATCGGCGTCGTGCTGCTGGCCGCGACGAACCGTCCTGAGATCCTGGATCCGGCACTTCTGCGCGCCGGCCGTTTCGACCGCCAGGTATTGGTCGACCGGCCCGACAAGCAGGGTCGCATCAAGATCCTGCAGGTTCACATGAGCAAGGCCAAGCTGGCGACGGATGTCGATGCGGAAAAGGTGGCGGCGCTGACGCCCGGTTTCACCGGTGCTGACCTGGCCAATCTCGTGAACGAGGCGACGTTGCTCGCCACGCGCCGCAAGGCGGATGCGGTAATGATGGGAGATTTCAACAATGCGGTGGAGCGCATCGTCGCGGGACTGGAGAAACGCAACCGGCTCCTGAACCCGAAGGAGCGCGAGATCGTCGCCTACCATGAAATGGGTCATGCGCTGGTAGCCATGGCCCTGCCTGGCGTCGACCCGGTGCACAAGGTGTCGATCATACCACGCGGCGTCGGCGCGCTCGGCTACACTATCCAGCGTCCGACCGAGGACCGCTTCCTGATGACGCGCGAGGAGCTGGACAACAAGATGGCAGTGCTGCTCGGCGGCAGGGCGGCCGAATGGATCGTATTCGGCCATCTGTCCACCGGAGCCGCCGATGATCTCGCCAAGGTAACCGACATAGCGCGCGCCATGGTGACGCGTTACGGCATGTCGGCAAAACTCGGGCACGTGGCGTTGGAAAAGGACCCACGCTCCTTCCTGAGCCCCAACCCGCTCGCCGGCGGACCGCGCGAGCACGATTACGGCGAAGCCGCCGCCGATGCCATCGACGCGGAAGTGCGCGACATTGTGGAGGCCGCGTTCGGACGAACCGTCAGCCTGCTCACCGAGCGGCGCGACGTGCTGGAAAGGGCGGCACGCAGGCTGCTCGAGACCGAGACGCTCGATGAGACTGACCTTGCGGCGCTGGTCGGAGACGCCTCGACGGCTGATCATGCTGCGCAGTATAGTTCCAGTCCGTCTTCGCATAAGAAGAAGGCTGCGCTGCAGCCGGCCAGGACCGCGGCTGCAATCCCCACGCGCGGATCGGGGAAATTTCGGACGCAATAATGATGTTTCGGACTGCTCCCGCCGGCACAGACCGCTCTTGGAAAGCCGTGCCGCACGCTACGACGGTGACACGCAAGATCGACATCGATCTCTAGGCTTTCGAAATCCAGTATGTGTCGGTCACCAACCAAGCGTTCTCGATGCCATTTTTCGGTCGCCCTCGGTGATATTGCGCGAGACGGGTGACCTTGCCTCGCGCAGCCTTGAGGGCGACCATCAAGGCCTTTTCTTCGTCACTGCGCCTGGCTCCGCTGCAGGGGTAAAATCCGCATGGCACAAGTGATCGTACGGGAAACGTATCGCCAGCCCTTTCCAGAAGCATCATGAAACCTCGTCGGTCTTCACCCGTGAACGGCAATGCCATCCGGCCAGCGTCGGACAAATTTGAAAGCCACCGTTCCGGCACGTGCGTCACTCCGGCAAAGGCGATCACGACATCGAGGTCTGGCAGATCAATTGCCTGCGTTGCATCACCGGACGTCACTTCGACGTGCGCATAATGAGCGAGATTGCCTTGCGCGCGCCGAGCTAGTTCTTCGTCGATCTCATATGCAATCACGCGTCCTTCAGAACCCGTCAGTTCAGCGACGATGGCGGTGAAATAGCCGACACCGGCGCCCACCTGAAGGACGGTCTGGCCGGGAGTGATGTTCAGATGGTCGAAAACCAGTGCCCAAAGCGACGGCAAGCCGCTGTTCAGTCCGCGTTTTTCGTCAAGCAAGACCAGAACGTCGTGGTAGATCTCATGAAGTGCGGCTGAAGGGCTGGTATGGACCGCCCCGATTTGCAATCTCGAATGGATACGCCATGGCCCGTCGCCAAGATAGTGTTCGCGCGGAACCCTTGCAAAGGCCTCGATGACCGCAGGATTGTGCAAGACAGGTGATGCGACACGCAGGTCTTCGGCAAACCACCGGCGCGCTACACTAGCATCGATTTCTGTTGGCATAGAGTATCGGCTCCGGGATTGCGCGTACTCCATCATGCTCTCAGAAAACCGAGTGACGGCAAAGGGCGCCTATCCTCGTATGGACGGGGCGACGCGCGCTGTCCGTTTGCGACCGAGCGCGGTCTCGCCGAGCGCCTTCCGCGAGACTGTAAACCGTGGCGATATGGAAGAACACTCTGCCCGACGATCACATCGTCCGGCTGGCGAGCAGCCTTGTGAGCCAATCCGGATCCATTTCCGGCACGGAGGACAGAAGCCGTTCGGTATAGGGGGCATGCGGCGGCGTGAGAATTTCGCTCTTTAATCCCTGCTCAACGACTTTACCCTGGTGCATGACCACAATTTCGTCGGCGATCGCCCGCACGGTGGCAATGTCATGGGTGATGAAAATGTAGCTCATGCCGAGCTCGCGCTGAAGCCGGATCAAGAGCTTAAGGATTTCCTCTTGCACAATCTGGTCGAGCGCGGACGTGATTTCGTCGCAGATTATCAGCTCCGGATCGGCGGCCAACGCCCGGGCGATGCAAACGCGCTGCTTCTGGCCCCCCGACAGTTCGGCCGGCAGACGATCCAGGTAAGTTTCGCTCATCTCGACCATGTGCATGAGTTCGCCGATCCGCCGATCCCGTTGTGCACCCTTGAGGCCAAGGTAGAATTCAAGCGGACGAGCTATGACTTCTTCGACCGTCTGGCGCGGATTTAGGGCGTTGTCGGGCATTTGATAAATCATCTGTATGCGTCGCAGGATCTCTTTTGGGCGCAACTTCACGGTCTTGGAAAGGGCCTGGCCGGCAAAGGAAATCGACCCCGAAAGCGGGGGCAGCAGGCCGGTAACGACGCGAGCGAGCGTCGATTTGCCGGAACCGGACTCGCCGACCACAGCCACTGTTCTTCCGCGTGGAACTTTGATGGAGACATCCTGGAGCACCTTAACCGCCCGGCCGTAGGCCGCGGTGACGTTGTCTATCGTAAGCAAATATTCATCGGCCGGAACTTCGGGCTTGGCGAGCTTGCGCACGGCCCAGAGCGTCTTGGTATATTCCTGGGTGGGCGAGGCGAGCATCTGGCGCGTTTCTGCCTCCTCCACGGTTAGTCCATGGCGCAAAACCATGATGCGGTCCGCCATTTGCGCCACCACCGCCAGATCATGCGTCACATAGATTGCAGCGGTGTTGAACTCCTCCACGATGTTGCGAATGGAGGCGAGAACTTCGACCTGCGTTGTCACATCGAGCGCCGTCGTTGGCTCGTCGAAGACGATGAGGTCCGGACGGCAAGCCATCGCCATCGCGGTCATCGCCCGTTGCAACTGTCCGCCGGAAACCTGGTGAGGATAGCGAAAGCCTATGGTCTCCGGATCTGGAAGCTGAAGACGCCGATAAAGATCGACCGCACTCCGGTTCGCTTTCTCTCGGCTGGCAATCCCATGCGCCACCACGGTTTCGACAGTCTGATCGAGGAGTCGGTGGGCCGGATTGAAAGAGGCCGCCGCGCTTTGCGCGACATAGGCGATACGGGAGCCTCTGAGGCGACGCCGCCCTGTTTCGCTTAGTGCCAGAAGATTGATCCCGTCGAACAGGATCGAGCCCTGTGTAATACGGCAGCCCGGCTTGGCGTAACCCATCGCCGCGAGGCCAATGGTGGATTTGCCGGCGCCTGACTCGCCGATCAGGCCAAGAACGTCCCCCCGCTTCAGCGCCAGATCGACCCCGCGGACAATGGGATACCACCGCTCGTCCGAGAAACCCTCCACATGCAGATTGCGGATCTGAAGCAGATCCTTGCCTTTTTCGCGCAATCCGGGAGCGCTATTTTTCATCCCGCAACCCGCTTGTTGCATGCAGGAACCAGTCCACGACGAAATTCACAGAGACCGTGAGGAGGGCAATCGCGCCGGCCGGCAGCAGCGGCGTGACATCGCCGTAGGTGATCAGGGTCGCATTCTCGCGCACCATCGATCCCCAATCGGCGGTCGGTGGCTGAATACCGACCCCCAGGAAGGACAGTGCCGCGATCGTGAGGAATACGAAGCAAAATCGCAAGCCGAACTCCGCGACCAGCGGCGGCATCACGTTGGGAAGAATTTCCTTGGCGATGATCCATTTCGGGCCTTCGCCGCGCAATCGCGCCACTTCGACATAGTCCATTACCGCCACGTTAAGCCCGACGGCGCGTGCGAGCCGAAAGACACGGGTAGAATCGAGCAGCGCAATGATGATTATCAGGCTTGTGATCGACGAGCCGAAGATCGAAAGCAGCACCAGGGCGAAGATAAGGCTTGGGATCGACATCAAGACGTCCACCGCACGCGACAGTATCTGGTCGAGCCATCCTCTATACAACGCGGCAAGAAGGCCTAGCGAGACGCCGACTGCGAAGGACAGCAATGTAGTCCCGACGGCTATACCGATGGTGTTGCGCGCACCGTAAATCAAGCGTGTGAGCATATCGCGGCCGAGCTGGTCGGTTCCCAATTTGAACTGCTGGCTCCACGGTGCGAAGGCCTCGCTGAAGACCTGTGTTTCGCCGTATGGGGCGATCCAGTGCGCGAAGACCGCAACGACGACATAGCCAATGATCACGAGGATGCCGAACCAGGCACTGAAGGGTGCCTTCTTCAGCGCCGTTTTGGCCCGGGTGGCGCGCGAGCGCCTCAGCCTGTGAACCTGCGCGATGGGTTCGTAGCTGGTCATCGTGGATGCAAGAGCCTGGGATTGGTGGCGATGGAAATGATGTCGGCGGTCAGATTAAGGAGGATATAGGTCACCGCGAAAATCAAGGCGCAAGCCTGGACAACCGGAACATCCCTTGATTTGACCGCGTCGACCATCAGCTGACCGATGCCGGGATAGACGAACACCACTTCGACGACGACCACTCCGACGACGAGATAAGCAAGATTGAAGGCCACCACCGTGACGATCGGAGCCCATGCGTTGGGCAAGGCATGCCTGAGTACGATGGCAATCGGCGAGACTCCCTTGAGACGCGCCATGTCGATATAGGGGCTTGCAAGCATGTTGATGATTGCCGCTCGTGTCATGCGCATCATGTGTGCGACGATGACGAGCGTAAGCGTGGTCGCCGGCAAGGCTACTCTCCAGACCTGATCCCAGAACGGCGTCTGGTCGTTTACGTTCGACAATGTCGGGAACTTGGGAACTGCGTTAAGTATCCAGTTCAGTGACACTGCAAGCCAGTGCGGCAGGGATTGTGCGAACTCGGAGCCGATGAATGTGTCGCGCGAGATGACCAGATAGGCAAGCATATAGGCGACGAAGAACTCCGGGAACGAAATGGTTGTCAGCGTCACTGCGTTCACCACCCGGTCGAACCAGCCATTACGGTAGAGCGCAGCGAGGATGCCCAGTCCCAGGGCGAGCGGAACTGCGATCAGCGCGGTCATCGATGCGAGGAACATCGTATTGTAAAGGCGCGGCGCGATGATCTCGGCGACGGTGCGCCGATATCCGGTGCGGCTTGCGAACGAAGAGCCAAAATCTCCGTGGAGCATCTGCCCGACCCAGACGAAATAACGCTCGACAGGCGGACGGTCGATGCCAATTTCTCGCTGGAAGGCGGCGACCGTTTCGGGTGTCGCGGATTGTCCGAGCATCGCCTTGGCGAAGTCGCCCGGCAGCATTGCAATCGCAGAGAAGATAATGATGGAGACGATGAACAGCGTGACCAGGCCGAGGCCAAGGCGCTGCAGAACCGTTCTTGCGACCGGGTTCATTTGCTCGCGTTTCCCGTTGCCGTCGCTGCCCTGCCGGCAGGGCACGCGGCTGCAAGCCGAAGCCCAGTAGCCATCGCGGGTCCGGCCCGCTCTCTCACGCAGTGGCGATCCACCAGCGTTCGGCCATCTTCAGTCCATCGTTCTCCCAGTTCGGCGCCACTTCGCCATGTGCGAGCTTGTTGGATTTGGCGCTGACGAAATTGTTGAAGACCAGCACGATGCTGCCGCCATCATCATGCGTCAGTTGCTGCATCTCGGCATACATTGCCGCCCGCTTGGCCTCATCCGTCTCGGCGCGCGCCTGGACAAGCAACTCGTTGAAGCGGGGATTTTTCCAGAACGACTCGTTCCAGCTGGAATCGGCGGCGAAGGCTTGCGTGAACATCCAGTCGGCCGTGGCGCGACCACTCCAATAGGAAGCGCACCAAGGTTTCTTGAGCCAGACATTGTCCCAATAGGCGTCCTCGGCCTCGCGCACGACGTTTACGTCGATACCGCACTGGGCTGCCGTCTCGCGGATCAGCGCAGCCGCGTCCACCGCGCCTGCAAAAGCGGCATCGGCGACCGAGAGGTCCACCTTCAGTTTCTCCATTCCAGCCTTTTTCAGATAGTGCTTGGCTTTCTCCGGATCGAAACTGTGCTGCGGCTGCGGATTCGTGGCAAATTTAATCGCCGGCGCGATCGGGTTGTCATTGGCCACAGTGGCGTGACCGAGAAAGATCTTGTCGACGATCTCCTGACGGTTGATCGCCCACTTTAAGGCCATCCGGACATCCGGATTATCGAACGGCGCCATCGTGACATTCATCGGCAAGGTGTAATGGCCATAGCCGGTGACCTCGACGATCTCCACCTTGGGGTTGCGTTTCAACATGCCGAGGGTCTTAAGGTCGGCGCGGCCAATATAGTCCACCTCCCCCGTCGATAGCGCGGCCATGCGAGCGGCGAGATCGGTGATGGCGATGAACTCCACCTCGTCGAGATAGGGTTTGCCGTTCTTGAAGTAGTTCGGATTGCGCTTGAGTTTGGCCGAAACGCCGGGCTGGAAATTCTCAAGCACGAAAGCGCCGGTGCGAACGCCCGATCCCCAATCCGCCTTGCCGTCCTTGGCCGGCATGATGACCAGATGGTAGTCACTCATGATGTAGGGGAAGTCGGCGTTGCCGCTTTTCAGCGTGAAGACAACCGTTTCGGGGCCATCCGCCTTAATGCTGGCGACGGGCTCAAGCAGCGGCTTCGCCGCCGACTTAGTTTCGTCGCCCATATGATAGCGAAGCGAAGTCACGACATCGTCCGCCGTCACATTCTTGCCGTTGTGGAAGGTTGCGCCCTTGCGAAGCTTGAAGACCCAGGTTTTGGCGCCATCGGACGATTCAAAGCTCTCGGCAAGGTCCGGTTGGACGTTGCCTTTGGCGTCGACCTCGGTGAGGCTGTTGGACATCGAGCCCGAGAACGCTGTCTGTGTGAAGGTGTCCGGGTAGCCGGCCGGATCGATCGAATCCGTCGTCGCGCCATGTGCCATTCCGAGCTTGGCGAAGCCGCCCTGCAGCGGTTCGGCCCGGGCCGTGCTGACGAAGAGCTTATCCGCAGCGGTGACCGTCAGCCCAGCGGCCAGCCCAAGATGAATGAAGTCGCGACGGGAAATCTTGCCGCGACCGATCAGGCTTTGAGCGATACCAAGCTTGTATCCAGATTCTGACATTTGACTCTCCCATTGCGGATTTTCCGCGTTATTGTTCGTGCCGCACCCTGTGAAGAAATCTGCCCGTTAGCCGCGATCACCCTTTCTGCTACTTTTCGAATCCGTACCTCAATCAGGCCGTCACATAGATGCTGCCCGCCTCGACCGTTACTGGAAATGTGCGCGCGCGAACGGACGGATCGACCAGGGCCGCGCCCGATTTGATATCAAATTCCCAGCCATGCCAGGCGCAGCGCACGATCTCGTTTTGGCGGTGATAGATGAACTGCGCCTCTTCGACCGGTGCAGTTGTTCCACATTGCGGCCCCTCGCAAAGGGGAGCGCCGCGGTGTGGACAAACATTCAGCAGCGCGTGGAATGAATCTCCGATGCGAAAAACGCCGACCGAAAGGCTGCGGATCTTGGCGATGAAGGGAGATCCGGTTTCGATCTCTTCGACTCTACAGATGTATGTCTTCTCGGGCATCGTCTGCTTCCTCAGGCAGCATTCGCCGCTTGCGCGCGCGGGATGCGCTTGTAAACCTCCAGCGCATTCAGCCCCATGATCTTGCTCTTCCAGGCAGGAGGGATTTGCAGCGTGTTGGCATCGTCATAGTCCCAATGGGGATAGTCGGAGGCAAACATCAGCGTATTTTCGCCGTCCATCGCCTCGAGAGTGGACCAGAGATGCTGAATATTTGCGGGCTGCTCCAGCGGCTGCGTGGAAAAGCGGATGTTGCGCCGGCAATATTCGGACGGCAGCATCTTTAGCCATGGCGTCTCTTTGCGTAGGGCTTTGTAGTCGGCGTCCAGGCGCCACAATACCGATGGCACCCAGGCGACGCCGCATTCGATGACCACGAAGTAGAGGTCCGGCCATTTTTCGAAGACGCCATGCGCAATCATGCTTGCGACATGCGAAATGGCCGACATGTGCAGGATGGCATGGGTCTCCCAGAAGAATGTCGTCGGGGCCGGAGCAATCGCGGTCGAATTCACGCCGCCATGGCCGCCCAGATGAATGGCAAAGGGCAGCCCCACCTCGGCGCAAGCCTCATAAATTGGATGGTAAAACGGATCGCCATAGGGCTTGACGGAGCCTTGCGAAGCGAGAACCTGAACCATGCGCGGGTGATTGCCCAGACGGCGTATCTCGGCGGCCGCGAGCTTCGGATCCTGTGGCGCGACGATGATCGAGCCCATGAAGCGATCGTCCTTCGGCAGCCATTGGTCGATCTGATAGTCATTGTAGGCGCTGACGAGGGCGCTGGCATAATAGGGATTGGCGAGGGTGGAAGCCTCGATCGGCTCATCGCCGGTCAGGATCGCCACGTCGACCTTGTACTTGTCGAGGTGTTTTTCCTTCATGATGAGATAGTTGTCGGCTTCTGTTTTCGGACGGACGTCCTTGCGTGAGAAGTCCTGCGGATGAAACCAGGGACGATGGCCATGCGGGAAGGCGCCAACGGGACCTGTCTTCTCGCCTTCAACGAACATGTCCTTCCATAGGCCGGAAAGGTAAGGCTCCAATACAGTCGCGCTCGACCAGTAATTGTGACAATCGCAGTCGACTATGAACACGTTGCTCAGCTCCGTAGCTTCAGCCTGGACGATCTGCCGGCCGATTTCACCGCGTGCAGCTTCCGCCTTGAGTATTGTTTGATCAAGCTTATGATCCTGCGCAATATGATCGACTTTTTCGATCGGAGGTCATGTGCAGCTAGATCACATCGAAACTTTTCTCGACATCATCGAGTCGCGAAATTTCAATCGTACCGCCGACCGGCTGGGGTTGACCCAGTCGACGATCAGCACCCGCATCAAGAATCTGGAGAGCGCGATCGGGTCCGAGCTCTTTCTGCGCGGGCGCGCCGGCGCTGAGCCGACAGCCGCCGGGCGGCGGTTCGAAGCCTATGCCAGATCCTTGCTGTCGACGTGGTCGCAAGCTCGACACGATGTGCGAGCGTTCAACCGTTTCGAGGGCACGTTGCGCATCGCCGCACAGGTGGGGATGACCCGTTCGGTCCTACCGGGATGGGTCGAGACACTGTGCCAGGCGCTTCCAAAATCCTCGATCCATGTCGAGTCGGACTATTCGAACCAGATGGTCAGCGACCTAAGCATGGGAAATCTTGATATTGCCGTGCTTTATGCGCCTCGCTACCTGCCTGAGATCGCCTACGAGCATCTGATGGTCGAGGAATATGTGATGGTTTCGACGGCTGCCAGAACGCTGTCCGATGTCGACCCTGAAACCTACATTCGCCCAGGCTACACCGCGGTGCTGGAAAAGACGCACGCAGAGCTGCTGGCCGAGCTTGCGATCTGTCGGCTTTCGACGGGATCGGAAACTCTGGCGGAGATCATGCTGCGACGAACGGGCGGCACCTGCTACATGCGCAGCGACGATGCGCGCCGGTTCACGGCCGAGCTCCCATCGTTCCTCGTCGAGGGAGCGCCGACGCTGCACCAGCCAGTCCACACCGCGATCCTTGCGCGCCGCAAACACGAACCCATTATTCGCAAGGGCATCCGAGCTCTCCAGGTGGCTGTAATGTCCCTGGAAGTTTAATCGAAATTACCGATCATAAAGGTAGGATTGCGCGGCTGTTCAGCGGGTTTTGAAGTGGCATCTTGGCTCGACTTCAAACCCGAGTTGAATAATGAACGCACACGCGGCCTTAGGAGCCCCCGGCTTCGCCCCAACAAAGCTTCACCGGCAGTGGGCACAGCCCACGCCGCAGCTTGTGCTCTGCCGGCGCGTGATCGACGAGACGCACGATGTGAAAACATTCGTTCTCACACCCGCTTCAGATCGGATGTTCTGCTTCAGCGCTGGCCAATATGTTGTGGTGCACCTGAGGATCGAGGGGGCCGCAGTGACGCGCTCCTACTCTGTTTCATCACCGCCGACGCGACCGCTCGACCTGCAGATCACTGTGAAACGGACGCCGGGCGGGCTCGTTTCGAATTGGCTCCATGACAATTTGAAGCCGGGCGATGGGATCGAGATCGAAGGGCCGCTCGGCTCGTTCAATCTCGACGATCTGCCGCATGCAAAGTCCCTCTTCCTTTCAGGTGGCAGCGGGATAACTCCCGTCATGTCGATGCTGCGGGCATTTACCGACCGCGCAGCAAACCAGGATATCCACTTCATTCATAGTGCGAGAACGCCGGACGACATCATTTTTCGGCTCGAACTGGACGCACTTGCCGCTCGCTTTCCCAATGTTCATGTGACTTGCATTTGCAGTCATGGAGACCCGGCCTGGACGGGTCCAACCGGGCGAATTAACAGTGAGATGCTCCTGACCTTGGTTCCCGATCTCCATAGCCGCACGATTTTTGCCTGTGGGCCGGAATCCTACATGAAGGCTGCACGCAGCTGCCTCGATGCAATCGGGCTCGCCCCTTCACAGTATCATGAGGAGAGCTTCGGGGGCGGCAACATTTCGCGTTCGCTATCGGATTCAAAGGATTCGTCTTCGGTCCGCTTCGCCCGCTCCGGCCTTGCATATCACTGCGCGCCCGGAGAGACCCTGCTGGAAGCGGCGCGCCAATGTGGCGTCTATGTCCCAACCGCTTGCCAGCAGGGAGTTTGCGGTACGTGCCGGATCGCCAAGCTGTCTGGCGAAGTCGTCATGGATGACCTAGGCGGACTGACGTTGGAGGACAAAGCGGCAGGCTACATCCTGGCGTGCTGCAGCCGCCCACAAGGCGACATTTTGCTTGATCTATAATTGTACCCATCGCGGAACGAAATCGGGCAGCCTTTGCGTTCAACGACCAAGCCATACTACTGCGACCGCAAGTGATTAGGTTTCGGAACCCGGATGGGCTCGCCCGATTTCTGGCGCAGCTCACGCTGGGCATCGCAAGCGACAAAAGTCCTACCCAGCAATACGCTTGAGCTATCATTCAGCCGCTGCATGGGATCGACCTCGACACAAAGAGGCGCGGCAATTCGGCTCCAGCTACACCGTCGCGGCCGGATCAGGGGCGTTGCGGTTGAGATGAACCGCAATCGAATTACGGTTCACCAGGCGAGCCGCGAGGACACGGTGTTCAAACGGTGCGGTGTCGCCAGCCAGCCTCTTCAAGAGAAGCTCGGCTGCCGTCGCCCCGATCAGATGCGCCGGCTGCGCGATGGCTGTGATACCTTGGGCCACGAACTGCATCCAGTCGAGATCGTCGAAGCAAAGCAGCGAAACCTCTCCCGGAATCGCAAGCTTCAGTGCGGATGTCGCCTCCAGAACGCCTGTCGACATCACACCGTCGGCGGTAAACAGGGCGGACGGCGCATTGCGCATTGTCAGCAGATCGAGTGCCTCCTTTCGGGCTGCCTCGCTGGAATAGACCGCCACGCGGCGGATCAACTGTGGATCCGGCGAAATGCCCGCAGCGCGATGGGCTTCGAGATAACCCAACAACCGTTGCCAGCTTGGATGATGGTAGCGAACGTCGGAGCTGGAGAGATCAGCGTTTGTCACAAAGGAACCAACATCATCGCGTTGGTCCGGCCCGAGTTCCGCCAATATTCCGATGCGGCTGTGTCCGGCGGCGATGACCGCCGCTATGCTGCTACGCGTTACAGAAACGTTATCGACCACGACCGAATCGGTTTCCATGCCCGCCACGATGCGGTCGAACTGCACGACGGGACAGCCGGCCGCGACTGCGTCACGAAGATGATCCGGCTTGTCCAAGAAGGTCGATGAGACGACTAAACCATCGACCTGCTTTTCCAACAGCAGCTGCACCGCCTCTCGCTCGAGTTCGGCATTTTCGTCACTATTCGTAACGATAACCCCGAAGCCGCCACGGCGCGCGACGTCCCCTATTCCGCGCAGCACGCTTGCATAGAATGGGCTTTCGATGTCGCCTACGACAACGCCGATAGTCTGGGTCTTACCGGTGATCAGGCCTTTGGCCAGGCGATTGGGCCGATAACCCAGCGCAGATGCCGCGGCGCGCACCTTCTCCTGGACCTCAGGGCTGCTGTACCCGTAGTCACCAAGCACGCGCCCAGCCGTGGCAGAGCTCACTCCAGCCCGGCGAGCGACTTCGATGATAGTTGCGTTTTTGGATCTTTGAGTCACCCAGCAAGTCCCGCCGACCATGCAACGTCGTGGCGACGAACTAGCGGCAGTTAGGCACGCCCCGCAAGGCCGAACACCGCAGAACCCGCCGCTGCGCACACCATTTGAATTACAGCACCTCCGACAGAAAGCGTCGAAGACGCGGGCTCTGCGGATTGTCGAATAGGTCTTCTGGCCGGCCTGCCTCGACGATCCGCCCCTCGTCCATGAACACGACCTGGTTCGCGACCTTGCGAGCGAAATTCATCTCGTGTGTAACGACCACCATCGTCATCCCGCCCCGCCCGAGGTCGGCCATCAAGTTCAGGACACCTTTGACCAATTCTGGATCGAGGGCGCTGGTGACTTCGTCGAACAGCATAATTTCGGGTTCGAGGGCGAGCGCACGCGCGATGGCCACCCGCTGCTGTTGCCCGCCCGAGAGATTGGCCGGCCGATGGTCCTTGCGCTCCAGCAGTCCGACTTCATTTAGCCTCGCCAAGGCCGCGTCATTAGCCTCCTCGCGCGACATGCGTTTAACTTTGCGCAGCGCCAAGGTGATGTTGGCGAGCGCGCTACGGTCGGGGAACAGATTGAACTGCTGGAAAACCATGCCCACGCGCCGCCGGAGTTGGTCAGGGGTCTGCTTGTAGATGCTTTCGCCGTCGAGCAGAATGTCACCAGCTCGGCATTCTACGAGACGGTTGAGGCAGCGCAGCAAGGTCGACTTGCCCGATCCGGACGGACCGATGAGGCAGGTGACGGTCCCGGGCTCCACTTTCAGACTGACGTCATGCAGCACCTGGACGGCGCCGTAGGCCATGTCGATATTCTTGACCTCGATGCCGCCACCCTTGAAGCGTGTGGGCGCTGCTGCAGGCAACGTCGCTGTTCCCGGCACAACGGTTTCGGCAAGCTCGGCGACCTCCTTGAGGCCACTCTGCACGGCGGTTATTCGTTTGCCGACGCGCATGCGCGCGTCGATGTAGTTGACGAGATGGGTCAGCGGCACCGTGATCACGAGATAGAACGCTCCGGCCAGCAATAGCGGCGACAAGTTGCCGGTCAGCACAGCCTGGTCCTGGCCGACGCGGAACAGTTCGCGTTCGGAGGCGAGCAGACCAAGGAAATAGACCAGGCTGGAGTCTTTGACATTGCCGATGAACTGGTTGACCAGTGCAGGCAGGACGCGACGGATGCCTTGCGGGATCACCACCAGGCGCATGCCTTGGCCATACGTCATACCGAGAGTCCGCGTGGCGTCGATCTGACCCCGCTCGACGCTCTGAATGCCGGCGCGGAAAATCTCCCCGATGTAGGCTCCGGCGATCAGGCTGAGCGCCAGAATGCCCAGCGGATAAGGCGATGGACCGAACAGATCTCGGCCCAACCGCGCGAAGCCTTGGCCAATGATCAGGATTGTGACAATGGCAGGAAGCCCACGGAAGATATCGGTGTAGACTCGGGCAAGGAGTTTCAGCGGCCGGTTCTCTGAAATCCCCATGACTGCGAGGACGATACCGATCAGCGTCCCGAAAAACGTCGAGGCAAGGGCCAGGATCAAAGTGTTCTTGAGGCCGACCATCACCATGTTTGGCAGAACTTCTGCCATCGCCTGGAAATCAAGGAAGCTTCGGGCGAAGGTATCGAACCAGCTCATATCAAGTCCATCTATAACTCGGCCGGGCACCGTTGCTGACGGGCCCGGCCGGAAACGAAAATGAATACGCGCGAATTTACTTCTTGGGCAGATATTGATCCGGCATCGGAGTGCCCGGGAACCATTTCTCATGCAGCCGTTTCCAGGTGCCATCGTCCATGGCCTCGCGCAGCGCCTTGTTGAGCGCCTCGCGGAAGGCATCGTTGCCTTTCTTGACCACGAACCCGGCCGGCGCATCGAAGGACGGCACGTTCATTGTTATCTTCAGGTTCTTATAGCGCTCCACATACTGCTTGGCGGACTCATAGTCAGTGAAATGGCCATCAATCGTCCCGTTATTCAGCGCCGCCACCGCAGTGTTGTTGTCGGGAAATTTGACAATGTCGCCCTTGAGGTTCTTCTCGGCATAGATTTCCTGCAGCGTTCCCTGGATCACGCCGATGCGCTTTCCGGCGGTGCTCTCATTGCTCGTCAGTGCCGGATCCGCCGAAATGATCGACAGGTAGCCGGCGAGATAGCCGTCGCCAAAATCCACGGTCTTCTTGCGCTGCGCCGTTGTGCCGATGGCGGCGACAGCGACGTCGAAGCGGCCATTGGCAACGGACGGCAGCAGCGCCGAGAATTCCTGGCCGGTGAAAACGATCTGCTCCTCCTTGAACCCGAGCCGGCGCGCCACATCACGGAAGAGTTCGGCGTCGAAGCCAGTGAAGTTACCGTTGGCGTCGGTGAAGACATAGGGTTTCGCATCGCCCATGGTTCCGACGCTGATCACCGTCGGGTCGATGAGGTTGTAGGGGTTGTCGGCCGCGTTTGCCTGAGTTGACGAGGCCAACGTGCCAAGTCCTGTCAACAGCGCGATCGTCAGCGCCAGACCGGATTTCACAAGTTGGCGCCTGCTCGAATTCGTGTGCATGTCTTCTCCTCTTACGATTGGCCGAACTCGGCCTTGCGATCCCACTCGACGTCTCATCTACAAAACGCTCTTGGACGGCGTTCGGCCAGGAAGGTGAGAACGTTATCATTTTCTCTAGCATTGTCCATTTCTCGCGTCAATTGTTTCGGAGAATTTCGCAGCTAGATGGTTTCCAGTGTTAAGCGTGGGGGATCTTCGGCGTTATCTTTCCTAAGTCGATTGCTGTCGCATGGCCGATTGCCCCGTAGTACCGGCAGGTAGCAGCCGCCGCGTCCGCGGCATGGCCGAGGATGTCTTGAGGCTGCTCCTTCTTAAGCAGGCCGAACAGCGTTCTGGCGATGAAGGTGTCGCCCGCGCCCAGGGTGTCGACGGGTTTGACCAACCGCGCCGGGGTTCGGTAAGAGACGGTGTCGCCGTGAAGCACCGCGCCGGCTCGGCCACGAGTCACAAGAACCCACTTTGAACCACATGCAAGCAATTCGGCCGCGATTGCGGCTAATTCCTTGTCGTCGAGACCGTCACCCGAGACACAAGCCAGATAGCAATAGGGTCCAATCTCGCGTCGATGTCCCGGTTCCCGTCGCGTGGAAAAATCATAAGACAACAGTGACTTACTTGATACAGCGGCAACCCACGGGTCCAAACCGCTGGACTGGCCGATGTGGACGGCCTGAAAGCCCGAGAGAAAATCCAGATCTTCTTGCGTCGGCGTAAACACCGAAACTCCGAGATCGAAGTCCAGGAAAATCCGATCGGCGTTGCGGTGACCTATGAGGCAGTAAGCGGTCGCTCCCTCGAGACGCCGCAATCGGGTGATGTCCACGCGCTCCGACGCCAGTGCAGTGCAGATAAGGTCCCCTGCCCGGTCTTTGCCGATCGCTCCGACATAGGCCGATCGCCCGCCGAAGCGGCTGACATAAACCGAGACATTGAGGCAATTTCCACCAGGATACATCTCGCCGCGAGCAAGATAACAATCCACCACGTTATCGCCTATCGCGGCAATCTTGACCATTGCAGGACTTTCAGTTTAAACGATGTGATAACGTTCGCACAATGGCTGCCCACCTGTCAATTGTGGGCCGGCCCCTAGCTCTGCCAACGAGACGAGGAAGCTCATGATTTCCGCCCTGCCCTCCGACGTGGAACGCGCCCTGACCGCTACGGCGGGCACGCAGTTTTCGCACCTATTCCTCGTGGCGTGCGGCGGTTCGCTCTCGATCATGATGGCAGGCAAATACTTCGTCGACCGTCACAGCGGCGCATTCGCCTGCGACATCTACAACGCGGATGAGTTCGTCTGCCGAGACCCGCGACGGTTGGGACCTGACGCGCTCGTTGTCCTTTGCTCGCAGACCGGCACCACCCGCGAAACTGTGCGAGCGGCCAATCATGCAAAGGATCGAGGCGCAACGACAATCGGCATGACGCTCGACCAGATATCGCCCCTCGCGCTGGCGGTCGACCACGCAGTCGCCTACCAGGCCTCCTACACGACGGGCAAAGCAATCGATTCAGCCTGCAGCAACTACGGCGTGCTCTATATGTTGCTCGCCGGCCTGATCGATGCTCGGGAGGATGCCGGGCTAACTGCCGATCTGCTGACGAGCCTGAGCCATCTTCAGCCGGCGATCGAGCGTGCGCACCGGACCTATGCCGACCGGTTTCAGGCCTTCGCCCCCCGTTTCGCGCCGCGCAATGCGATCTACACACTGGCCAGCGGTGCCAGCTATGGTGCGGCCTATTCGTACGCCATCTGCGTGTTGATGGAGATGCAGTGGTACGATTCGCAGGCCATACACGCCAACGAGTTCTTCCACGGCCCATTTGAGGTGGTCGACCGGGACGCTTGCTTCGTGGTCTTGCTGGGTTTGGACGAAACGCGGAGCCTTCCCGAACGCGCCCGAGACTTCCTTTTCAAGTACGGCAGCCGGGAAAACGTCCTGGTGCTCGATGGAGCGGAACTCGACCTCAGCGGTATGTCCGAACACATCAAACCCTATCTCGTGCCCTTGGTCTTCTTCGACACGCTTTGGCGTTTTGCCTACGAGCTGGCCGCCCTGCGCGGCCGTCCAATGCTTGAGGGCCGGCGCTACATGAAGAAGCTCACCGACTATTAGTTCCGCCGCGCTCTGCAGCCATCCAACAACTCCCAGCCCGGCTTCTGCGAAGAAGGATTTCTCTATGACTGCATCACCAAAGCCGCGCCATGTCGTTGTTATCGGCGCGGGCATCTTCGGCATCTCTTCCGCGTTGCACCTTGCTCGTCTTGGCCTTGATGTAACGCTTGTCAACGACGGCGCGCCAGCCAGCGGTGCATCCGGCCGTTCACTTTCCTGGCTGAACTCAGCGCGACGTGCGGACACTGCCTACCACCGCTTGAGGCTTGCAGGCATCGACCGTTATCGGACCCTGGCCGCCACAAGGCCGGAAACGGGATCGTGGCTTCGCTTTGACGGCGGCCTCACCTGGGATGCGGATGACGAGACGAACCAGATCGCGTCCGTCTGCCAGTTGGAGCAGGATATTGGTTATGACGCGCTTCTGCTCGGCCCTGCCGAAGTCGGTGCAGTGGTGCCCGGCGTCAACGCGAGCGCAATTACCCCCCAGGGCGCCATCTTCAATCCTGGCGAAGGATGGGTTGACCTGCCGTCTTTGATCAGTCTGCTGCTCAATGAGTTCCGCTCCCGTGGCGGCAAGTTTGTTCGGGACGCTGGACGCGTCCGGATAGATGCCACAGGTGGTCGCGCGCGTGGCGTCGTCACTGCCGACGGTGTGCCGGTAAAGGCGGATGCAGTGGTCCTTGCGGTCGGGCCAGCGACGCCTATCATGCTCGCAGAGATCGGAGTTCGTGTCCCCGACGCCACGCCAATTTCACTTCTCTTGAAGACCAAGCCGATCAAGACCGAGCTCCGTGCCGTGCTGAATACGCCCCGCGTGGCGGTTCGCCCGACGCCGGATGGCGCACTTGTTTTGGATTCGGCGTGGTCGGAGGAAGAAGTCGTGGTCAACTCTGACGGAACCTACACCGTGCACGACAAGACCGTCAAAGGACTGCTCGAGGAGGCTAGTGCGGTGCTCGAGGGCAATCCGCGGCTCCAACTCGCTGCCTATGCAGTTGGCCCGAAGCCCATCCCCGGCGACGGCGAGCCAGTGCTTGGCTGCGTCGACACCGTTGCCGGACTTCACGTCGCCTTCAGCCACAGCGGCGCCACGCTTGGATTGATCGTCGGCGAATTGCTTGCCAAAGAAATCGCCTCTGGCAATCCGCATCCCATGCTTGCAACGTTCCGCCCTAATCGTTTCAGCTGAAAGGGCAATTTGGGGCAAGGCCGAACTCTCCAGATGGGTCGCGGGCCTGGGGAAGAGCCGCGTGATCGGGTTGTCGTGCTACGGCAACAGAGACGTCGAGAGGTCGGCGCTGCGCGTCCAAGCGCGAACGCCCGAAGAAGAATGCCCCGCAAACTATGGTCAGATAGCCACTCGCGATCCACTGGAGTGCGCTAACCGCGACAAGTTGCGCAAGCTTCCGCCCGCAAAATCAGACACTGCGCATAATCAGAAGCCGTTGCTCCAGAACGATTTCACCTTGTCAAGAGACGGCCCGCCTTGCGGTGTGCGAGGGGTCGGCAATGACTTGACCAAGCCTTGACCAAGGGTCAGGATTGCGCCTATCGTCGCGTGCAAGCGCGATTGTCGAGCAATCCACACTCAGCTCGGCAATGAACACGGCTCACCACGTTGACCCGACGCGCGCAAGGACAGGAAATGACCATCACGGTGAAAGTTGGCGAGGCCAAAACGCATCTCTCGGAACTGCTTTCAAGGGTAGAAGCCGGCGAGGAGGTGATTATTTCGCGCGGCAATGATCCCATCGCTAAACTGTCGCGGATTCAACGGCGCAACGATGTCGAAGCCGTGATCGAAGAGATCAGCGCTGCCCGCGCCCGCGCCAAGCCCGTGACGCAGGACGAAATTCGGGCCTGGCGCGATGAAGGGCGTCGCGCTTGATGGCGATCATCGTCTGATGCCTTTCGTTGTCGACTTTTCCATGGCCGCTGCCTGGATTCTTCCTGATGAAGACAGTGAGGCGGCGGCCGCCCTGATGCGACGATTGCCGGGAGCAACGGCGCCTGTCCCTTCCCTGTTCTGGCACGAGGCGCGTAACGTCGTATTGATGGCCGAGCGGCGTGGCCGCATCGCGGCGGGCGAAGCTGCCACCACCATGGCACGGCTGCGCCGATTGCCGCTGGAGGACGCCGGCGGCGGGTCGGACGGCGCAGTGCTGACATTAGCGGCTTCGCACGGGCTCAGCGCCTATGACGCCGCCTATCTGGCGCTGGCAATCGAAACCGAGTTGCCGCTGGCCACCCTCGATCGGAAGCTCGCACTTGCCGCACGCCGCCAGGGAGTCCAAATTCTCGGGCCGCTCGCGAATGGCAATTGACCTCTTCGCTCGACCACCTGCCTATGTTGTTCGACGTGCAGAAGTCTTTGACGCTCTCGATTCCGTGCTGACTCTGGACCTCCGCGACTTTCTCGCCGAAGAAACCCGAGAAGATCGGAGGTAGACCGCACCGAAGAGTCTCTACCTTGTTGGAATCAGATGCAGTGCAGACTTCCCGCCCTTCACGGCCGCCGCTGACAGCTTGCGGTCAAAGCTGGCAAGTTGGCCGCCGCGCGCCTTGGCGAGCGCGAGAAGGTACGTAGCCGTCACCTGCGCCGAGGTCAGGATTTTGGCTGCATCAATGTCGCCGGAGCCAACCAGGCTCACATCGTCGGGCCAGAAGCTGTGCCCGTGCAGGGTCCGCAACTTGGTAACGATTCGCGCAACAACAGCTGGTGAGCCAGGAGAATTGGGATATCTTTGGTTGCCGACGATGCGCAGGACGCCGTTTTCGGTGACGGGACACGTAGCCCATGCGGAGTTTACCGGTCTCTTCGAACCAGCCATGCGCGTCGTCATGGGCGACGTGGCCAGGATCTATCAGTGCGATCAGCACATTCGAGCAGGAGCGTCACGGCAGTTCGTCTCGCAAGGCATTGACCGTCTCAAGCGTGACAGGAGGTGCATCCGGCCGACGCGACAGTAGAGGAATCCCGTTGCGCTCGCCGCCGGCTTGAGGCCGACGCAGAGAGCGCCGGGCGAGATCGGTGATGACCTCGCCGAGGCTGCGATCCTGCTGCCGGGCGATGGCCTTGGCTGCAACCAGGACATCGTCATCGATCGCCAGTGTGGTTCTCATGTTGCCCTGCTTGGTGCGCATCAAACATCACGCATCATATAGAATAGCGACGTCGGATACTCAACCGGTGCGAATAGCCGGCGGACTTGGCGTGGAACGCGTTTTGTGCCGGAAGGATTGTCGCTTCACGGCTTCAACCTTTGTATGCGACGAGAACTGCGCCCCCTGCTGCAATCAGTGAAACGCCAAGCCAGTTCGGCAGGGACAATTGTTCACGGAGGAAACCCACTCCGAATACCGTGTCAAGCGCGCCGCTTAGCCTGGCGTCACCGAGCAACTCCCCCTCCCATAATGCAGCATCAGGGCTGCGGTCACATATCTTGATTGTGTTTGCTGACATCAGCCAGATCCAGCCACGTCGACAACGGCCTTGATCAGACCGGACTTCTGCTGCGCCCAGATTGCGATGTCGCGTGGGCTGTCGCGCAGGGTGGTGCGATGGGTGACGAGTCGGTCGATTGGTATTTTTCCAGCGCGGATCGAGGCAATGACGTGCTGGAAATCGCTACGCGTCGCGTTGCGACTGCCGATCAGCATCATTTCCCGCTTGTGGAACTCGGGATCTGAGAAGGTTATGTCGTCCGGCACGACGCTGACCATCACCATGACGCCGCCATGGGCAACATAGGCAAAGGCAGCCTGCATCGAACGGCTGTTTCCCGTGGCGTCGAAGACGACGTCGAAACCTGCTCCCGCAGTTCGCTCCGCTATCGTTTCGACGATCGATCCCTTCGACCTGTCGATCACCAGGAAGCCCAATTGTCTTGCGGCAAAGGCCAGCCGCTCGGCATCGACGTCCATGACGGTCACGTTGAGTTGCGCTATGCGCGCAAAAAGCGCGGTGCCAAGGCCGATCGGCCCGGCGCCGATAACCAAGGTGCGAATGCCCGGCCCCGCCATGGATCTGCGCACCGCGTGAGCACCGATGGCCAGAAACTCGACCGTGGCAGCCTCGACCGGTGACAGGCCGGCCGCTGGTATCAAGTTCTGCGCCGGCACGAGAATCTGCTCGCTCATGGCACCGTCACGGTGCACGCCAAGCACTTCGATCGACATGCAGCAGTTCGGCTTTCCCTGGCGGCAGGCGGCACAATTTCCGCAGGCAAGATAGGGGTTGACGAGGACTTCTGGCCCTCGACGATGTCAGCATCGAGGTGCGGCGCGGCGAGATCGTCGGCCTGCTCGGCGACAATGGCGCGGGTAAATCGACGCTGACCAAATGTATCAGCGGGGTGCACCAACTCGATGCCGGCGCGATCCTTTTGGACGGTGCGCCAACGCACGGAGCAGCAGGCACCAGGCACTCCGCCCGAAGGCTGGGCACTGACCCTTGGTGCGCGCGCCGACGACGGAAGCCAGTGCAAGGTTCGAGCCGACGGAGAGATCGATGCCGCGTGTCAGGATGACCAGATGCTGGCCCATCGCGACAACCGAGATGACGGCCGTCTGGGCGAGGATGTTGCTGAGATTGCGTCCCGTCAGGAAATAGGGCGACAGAAAGCTGAGGACGGCGATCAGCAGCACCAGGATGACCACCGGACCAGCGCTCAGCAGCATCAGGCCGAGCGCAAGGCCGGGAACGGCTTCTGACTTCCTCGATGCCGGCAACGCTGCCTCGCCGACAGTCGTGCCGGTGTTTCCCGTTTCAGGCAAATTTCCCCTCCCCGCCGCGGCTTGTACGAGCCGCGTCGTCAAAAACTCAATTCGTGTTCAGGTCCTCTTCTTATCGATAAAAAACAACCGGCCAGGCCGGGTCAAGTTGTTTTTTATGGATAAAGTTCATGCTAAAAGGACAAGCTATAGTTCCCAAGGAAAATCCGATGAGAACCGACACCGTCTACAAGAAGGCCTTCAATCGAGCTGCGAATATGCTGCGCGACGGGCAACTGGCCGGTGAACTTCCTTCCGAAAATGAGCTTAGACGGCGAATGTGCGTCAGCCGCACAACCGTCAGAAAGGTTTTGCGGGAACTGGTTCACCGCGAACTTATCACCCAACGCCACGGCCTCAGGTCGACGGGCCGCCCGGTCAGCGACAACGATTACTATCCGGACGCCGAAACCACACCTCGCGCCAAGCATGTCGAACAGCAATTCATGGAGTGGATGCTGCGGGGTGACACCAGGCCTGGAACCAGCATCAATGAGCTCGAGCTTGCGCGCCAATTCGGCGTTGCGACCAACGGAATTCGCGAATTCCTGATCCGCTTCAGCCGGTTTGGGCTGATCGAGAAAAGGCCGAATACAGGCTGGCTTTTCAAGGGTTTCACCGAAGACTTTGCGCTTGAGCTCTTCGAGATCCGGGTGATGTTCGAACTGCGTTCGGCGCAACTATTTTCACTACAGCCGCACAGTTCTCCCCTATGGTCGAAACTCGCTGCGCTCAAGATGGCGCATGCCGACCTGCTGGAGCGAATTGAAGGCCGTTTTCATGACTTCTCCGGCCTGGACAACCGGTTTCACCGGCTCATAAACGAGGCATCACCGAACCGCTTCATCGATGATTTCTACGACATCATCACGTTCATTTTTCACTACCACTATCAGTGGAACAAGCAGGACGAAAAGCAGCGCAACCAGGCGGCAATCCTCGAGCATCTCGCCTATATCGATGCGCTCGAAAGCCGCGAATCTGACCGGATTGAGCGGGCCTGCCGTGCGCACCTGGCGTCGGCAAGAGCAACGTTGACGCGTTCGCTTATCGGACTTGTTGAATGATGTAGTCGACCCGCCCTTCAAGGGAACCGACGCATCCTCTGGAACGCGTCGGAAGCAAACGCTTACGCGTGACGGATTTCCGTTCCCAGCACCTTCAAACATTCGCGGATGAACGCTGCAAGGGCCGTCCAGCCCTTTGCCGAAACCATCGTGCCATCCACATATGCCTCCGTTGGAGACAGGTCGATATAGGTGCCGCCCGCAAGCGTCACTTCGGGCTCGCAAGCCGCCAGTGCGCCGACCTTCTTGCCACGCACGACGCCGTCCACCGCAATCAGGATCTGCACGCCGTGGCAGATCGTGAAGATCGGCTTCTTGGTTTCGTGGAAGTGGCGCACCATCGCCTGCACGCGCTTGTCGGTGCGGATGTATTCGGGCCCGCGACCGCCGGCGCAGTAAACAGCGTGGTATTGCTCCATCTGCTTCTCAGCGTCGGAAAAGGTCTTGTTGATCAGCGCATAGTGGCCGAGCTTTTCGGTGTAGGTCTGATCGCCCTCGAAATCGTGCAGCGATGTTTTGATCAGGTCTCCGGCGCTTTTGTCTGGGCACACGACGTGCACGGTGTGGCCCACCGCTTCCATCGCCTGCTGGTAGACGAAGATTTCGTATTCCTCGGTGAATTCACCGGTCAGCATCAGGATCTTTTTGCCTGGCATGGTACTTCCTTTCCTGTGACAACGGCCGGGCGAGACCTGTACTCGCCTGGTAGGTTTGAGTTTCTAGAAGGGTGAATCGGGGAAGTAGTCTTCGTTGGCACTGGCCTGCGTGATGACCGTCAACGGCGGGTACGGGGACATCGGGACAGTCTCAGTCGAACGCCAACAACAAACGGTCGCGGGAATGCTCGATATGGCGACGCATCGCCTGCTCGGCAGCGGCAGGATCGGCCGCAGCGAAAGCGGCCAGGATGGCCTCATGCTCGTCAAGCGCCTCCTCGGTGACGCGCGAATGGAACATCAGACGGAATATGTGGAAGTGGGTGTGCTGGTGCGCCAATGTCTCGCGCACGAGTTCGTTGTTGGCGAATTCCATGACCTTGTCATGGAAAATGGCATCCTGGCGGGCGAAGTTGGAATACCGCAGGCGCTCGTCCTTGCCCTCACGGCGCGCCATGACGCCGGCCGACTTCTGAAGCTGCGCGAGCTTTACCTCGTCCATGAGCGCGGCTGCCTTGGCTGCGCCATGAGGTTCGAGCAGCAGGCGAAGCTCATAAAGTTCGTCAAACCGCCGTTTCGTGATCTGCGGCGCAGCGCGGTAACCGATCAGATGCGTCTTCAGCACCAGGCCTTCGCCTTCGAGCCGGCCGAGCGCCTCGCGGATCGGCGTGTGGGATACGTTGAATTCCTTGACCAGGCTGTCGACGGTGATGCGCGAGCCCGGCGCAATCTTCAGCGACATGAGTTGCGCAAAGATCGCTTCGTAGACGTCCTCAACCAGGCTGCTGGAGCGCTGGATACGCCCGCCGGCGAGGTTCGCTTCGTCTAGACTGGGTAAGTTCATGGCCTGCATGTTTTGCCTCTTGACACATTGAGTTGCTAACACGATGCTCCGGCCAATGCAATCCTATATCCTATACGATTTTATCGAGGATATCATTTGCGGCAGCTAGGAGACAAAGCAATCGAATTTGCAGTGGCCTTGCTGGAACAGCGTGCCGCCCTGGCAGCCCGTGCTTCCTCACCTGCTGAACGGACCGCCAGCGTTGCGGACGATGGTTCGGCACGTCGATACGCAACCGCGTTGCGAGACGGGTTTTACATCGAACCCGGCCTTGGGGCCGAGTTGAACGCCATCTCGCATTCCAATCCAGACATCATCACAGGATGCAGGTCATGAGCCTTTTCGCTGCCCTAAGGCTGCCGCGCGAAATCCTCTTCGGGAAGGGCCAACGCCACGTCATCCCGGTTGTCGCGGCGAGGCTCGGGCGTCGCGCGCTTGTCTGCACCGATGAACGTTTTGCCGCAACGGGCCCGTTCGCAGAGATTGTCGCGGCGCTGCGAGCCGCCTCGATAGACGTACTGGTGCATGACCGTGTGCTGCCCGACGTTCCTCGGGACACCGTTGCCGTCTGCGTCGAGGAAGCACGGAAGTTCGCGCCCGACATGGTGATCGGCATTGGCGGCGGCAGCTGTCTCGACATGGCCAAATGCGCAGCGCTGCTCATCAGTCACGGCGGTCAGCTCCAGGATTACTACGGCGAGTTCAAGGTGCCCGGCCCGACGCTGCCGCTGATCGCGGTGCCGACGACAGCCGGCACCGGCTCTGAGGTCACCCCGGTTGCCGTGATCTCGGATCCGGATCGCACGCTGAAGGTCGGCATCTCAAGCCCGTATCTGATCGCGGCCGCGGCTATCTGCGACCCTGAGTTGACGATGACATGCCCGCCGGGATTGACGGCAATCGCAGGCGCCGATGCGCTGACGCATGCAATCGAGGCCTTCACCGCCGCCAGGCGTGGGACCGATCCCGGCCTTCCGCAGAACCATGTCTTTATCGGCAAAACCGCCTTGACCGATCACTTCGCCCTGCTGGCGATCAAGCTGCTTGGCCGAAGCCTTGAAACGGCATGCCGCCGGCCCTCTGACGAGGACGCCCGGGCCGACGTCATGATGGGTGCACTTGCAGCCGGCTGCGCGTTCGGAACGGCCGGCACAGCGGCAGCGCATGCCGTGCAATATCCGGTTGGCGCGATAACCCACACCGCTCACGGATTGGGTGTCGCCACCATGTTGCCGTACGTCATGAAGTACAACAAAACAGCCGCAGCGACCGAGATGGCCGAGATCGCCAACGCGCTCTGCCTCGATGGTAAAGGCCGGACGCCCGACGAGTTGGCCGACGCGACCATTGCCGAAGTCAGCCGGCTGTTTGGGGCAATCGGGATCACCTCCTCGTTAGCCGAGCTGGGGCTGCCCGCCGATAAGCTCGATTGGACGGCGGAACAAGCGATCGGTATCGAGCGCCTCATCAAGAACAACCCGCGTCCATTTGATTTGCGGACCATGCGACACCTGGTCCAGGCGGCCTTTGATGGCGACCTCGCCAGCATCATGTAACAATCGGGAATATCGAGATGAACACGTTTTCACAGGTTCTGGCTGACGATCAGGGCATCAGCGACTTCCACACAATCTCGCACGGGCTGTATATTGGCGGCCAATGGCGGCAGTCCGCGGATGGCAGGGTGATTCCGGTCGTCGATCCTTCGACCGAGGCTGTCATCGCCGCTGTGCCGGATGCGACCGTGGACGACGCCGCCACTGCCGTTGAAGCCGCTGCCAAGGCAGCCGATGACTGGCGAACAACGCCGCCGCGAAAGCGTTCCGAGATCCTCCGACGCTGCTTCGAACTGATGACGGACCGATCGGAGGCACTGGCTACTCTCATCGCATTGGAAAACGGCAAGGCCCTGCGGGATGCCCGCGGCGAGATCGCTTATGCCGCGGAATTTTTCCGTTGGAATGCCGAGGAGGCCGTTCGCATTACCGGTGAATTCGGTACTGCGCCTTCCGGCACCAATCGGATTGTGGTCGACTACGAACCCGTCGGCATCTGCATCCTGATCACGCCCTGGAATTTTCCTGCCGCGATGGCGACGCGCAAGATCGCGCCCGCACTTGCCGCTGGATGCACGGTGATCCTGAAGCCGGCCAGTGAGACACCCCTCACCGCCTATGCGCTCGCCGCGCTCTACCAGGACGCGGGCATTCCACCAGGGGTGGTCAACGTCCTGACAACCTCCAGTCCCGGGCCTTTGACAGCCGCCATGCTGGCCGATCCGCGGGTGCGCAAACTCTCCTTCACCGGTTCGACGGGTGTGGGTCGCGCTCTGCTGGCAGAGGCTGCCAGGCATGTGGTTTCGTGTTCGATGGAACTCGGCGGCAACGCACCGTTCATTGTGTTCGACGACGCCGATCTCGAAGCGGCGCTCGATGGTGCAATGGTGGCCAAGATGCGCAACGCCGGCGAGGCCTGCACGGCCGCAAACCGCCTCTATGTGCAATCTGGCATCTACGAAGCCTTCTGCGATGGCCTCGAGAAGCGGATGTCGTCGCTCAAGGTCGGCCCTGGCACTGATCCGGACACGGAATGCGGGCCCATGATCACCAAAAAGGCGGTCGAGAAGATAGACCGCCTTGTCGTCGACGCGGTCACACGCGGCGCGCGGGTCATGTGCGGCGGCTCAGTCCTGTCCGGGCGCGGTTTCTTCTATCCTCCGACGGTGCTTCGCGACGTGCCGGGCGACGCAAAGATGGCGCATGAGGAGATATTCGGGCCGGTGGCGCCAATCTCGAGCTTCGAAACGGAGGCCGAGGTCATCGCACGCGCCAATGACACCGAATATGGGCTTGCTGCCTACATTTACACGCGCGATCTGGCGCGCGGCATGCGGGTGGCTTCCCGCATCGAGGCCGGGATGATTGCTCTCAACCGCGGGCTGATGTCTGATCCGGCAGCTCCCTTCGGCGGCGTCAAGCAAAGTGGGCTCGGCCGCGAGGGAGGGCAGCATCACGGCATTGCCGAGTTCATGGAGGCGAAATACCTCGCCGTCAGCATGTGAGCTGAAGAAGAATGCAAGGCGATCCCTTTCGCATCCGCGACCACGTTGCTGATTTTGACCAAATCGTGCAGGACATTGTTGACCGCAGCGAGGTCGCCCGCGCCGCCATTCCGATGGCCGCCGACGTGGCCTACGGACCGGATCCGACCGAGACCATGGACCTGTTCTTTCCCGCGGGCAAAAGAACGGCGCTACCGGTGCACATCTTTGTCCATGGCGGCTACTGGAGAATGTTCTCCAAGCGCGACTATTCATATATGGCGACGACGATTACCCAAGCCGGGGCCATCGCCGTCATCCTCGATTATGCTCTGATGCCCAAGGTCCGAATGGCGAGGATCGTCGACCAGGTGCGCCGCGCCAAGCAGTGGGTCCTGGCCAACATCGCCGATCATGGCGGAAGCCCGGCGGCCCTGACTGTCAGTGGTCATTCGGCAGGAGCCCATCTTGCAACGTTTCTGTTCGAGGGCGAGCATACCCCCTCGAATGTGAGGGCAGCCCTTCTCCTGAGCGGACTCTATGATTTGAAGCCGCTCCAGGATTCCTTTCTCGCCAACGAGATTGGAATAACCGACGAGGAAGTCGCCATGTTCACACCTCTCGCCTGTCGGCATGATGCTCAAACCAATGCGGCGGTTCTGGTCGGAGCCAACGAGACGCCACCCTTCCATCAGCAAGCCGATCGATTCAAAGCAAGCTTGCTGAGGCAGGGATCGTTGGTAACGTCGCATGTGCTCCCGAACCGCAACCACATGGACAGTGTCAGAGATCTTGGCGTGCCGGGGACCGAGGCTGGCGATTGCCTGGCAAAACTGATCGCCAAGGCCTGCTGACTAACTCGGGTTCTCCAGGCGATTTGTTTTGCGCCACTCCTCGTACTCTCCGCGGGCATCGTCATGCAGCGGATAGTAGCGTTGCAACGGCCCGCCCTCCATGAGCTTCGCTCGCGAAAACTCCTCCCAATCATGATGCTTCTGTGATTCTTCGATCACCTTCGGGGCCATCACGACGGGAAGCACCACCACCCCGTCGTCGTCGGCGACGATGATGTCGCCCGGGATCACCGTGACACCGCCGCAGGCAATCGGAACGTTGACGGCATTGGGATAGATGCTGGTCTGCACATGATAGTTTGGCGTCCAGCCGCGCAGCCATAGGGGCAGGTCGAGCTTTTCGACATTGGGCCGGTCGCGCATGCACCCATCGATGACGATACCGGCCCCGCCCCTGCCCTTGAAATACGTCGACATCATATCGCCGAAGACGCCCGAGCTCATGTCGCCGCGCGCGTCGACCACGACCACATCGCCCTCCTGCGCGTGATAGAGCACGTGCCGGTGCAGCTGTGTCTCCGGATCGGCATATTCTCCTTCGGTGAAGAGGTCCGGCCGCTGCGGCAGGAACTGCAGCGTCAGCGCCGGCCCGACGATCGACTTCCCGTGGTTTTGCGCCACCGGACCGACCATGTGCGGATTGCGGAAACCCATATGGCCAAGCGTGCCGGCAACCGTCGCGGCGCCGATCTCCCTGAGTGCGTCGATCAGGTCCTTAGGCGGCCGCATGATGTCGGAAGTATGTGTCATTGTGGACTCCGATTGAATGGAACTACCAGTTCGTAACAGAACCGTCGCGGCGCTTAAGGTGAGGCGCTTCCCAGAAACGCAAACTCTGCGTCTGGACCGCAACTTCGTTGACCTCGACGCCGAGCCCCGGCAGATCGCCGACCGGGTAATCGGTCCCGTCGAGCCGTGGTTGCACGGGGAAGAAGTCGGAATTGTCGAAGCCCAGCTTTGTTTCGGGTGCCCTGGTCTCGAGCCACGCGAAGTTGGGTACCGCGGCAGCGAGATGCACGGTCGCGGCCGTGCACACTGGACCAAGCGGATTGTGCGGCATCAGGTCCACATAATGCGCCTCGCTCCAGCCAGCGATTTTCATCGCCTCGGTGAGCCCGCCGACATTGCAAACATCGAGCCGGTTGAACTGATGGATGCCGCGCTCGATGTAGGGCAGGAACTGCCACTTGCTGGCAAATTCCTCGCCTATGGCAAAGGGGATTTCGGTCATCGTGCGCAGCGATTCATAGGCCTCCGGCGTTTCGGCCCGTATCGGCTCCTCGAGGAAATCAAGCACGCCGCGACCGAGCTTGTTGCAGAAGCTCGCGGCCTCTGCCACCGACAGCCGATGATGATAGTCGAGGCCGAGGACCACGTCGTCGCCCAGCGCCTCGCGCGCCCTGTTCAGCATGCCCGCGGTAGCGCCGATGGACTCGCGCGGCTCGAAGATGTCCTTGCTGTTTTGCCCGAAGGGGAAGAAGCGGATCGCCTGCCACCCCTGCGCGCGAAGTTCGCGGGCCCGTTCGATGGCAACGTCGCCCTCGGCCTCGTCGCCGGTCGAGGCAAAAGTGGGAATGCGGTCGCGCTGCTTGCCGCCCAGCAGCTCGTAGACCGGCACGCCCAGCGCCTTGCCCTTGATGTCGTGAAGGGCGATGTCGATGGCGGAAATCGCCGCCTGAAGGACTCGTCCGCCTTCGAAGTACTGGCTGCGGTAAATCTCCTGCCAGATCCGCCCGATCTGCATCGGGTCGCGGCCGATGAGAAACTCGCGATAGTGCTCGACCGCGCCGGCCACGGCCCTCTCGCGACCGCTCAAGCCGCTCTCGCCCCAGCCGAAGATGCCCTGGTCGGTCTCGACCTTGACGAGCATCTGGTTGCGCGTTCCTACCCACACCGGATAGGGCTTGATCGCGGTGATCTTAAGTTTCTCAGTCATCCACGCCCACGTTTCACACGCATTCGCTCTATCTCAGTTGGCCTTGAGGGCCATTTCAGTTTCGCCATCGAACAGATGCATCCGCTCCTGGTCGAACTCGAGCCAGATCTGCTCGTCGGGCGCGACGGCAATGTTCGGCGGCACGCTGACGTTGACGATGGCGCCGGACAGGAACGCCTGGACGAAGGTGACGTCTCCAGTCGGTTCCACCGTGTAGGCCTTGGCCGGAATGGAACCAGGGACCGCACTCTTGTGGAGCTTGATCGTCGAGTGACGTGCGCCGAGCACGACTTTCCTGGTCGTCGCTTTCGCCACCTTCTGGGCATTGCGCGGTGAGAGCTCAAGGCGCCAGCCCTCGGCGCCGGTCAACACCGTGTTGCCGTTTGCCGTCGAGGCCTCTAACGGAATAAGGCTCATCGCCGGGCTGCCGATGAAGCTGGCCACGAACATGTTCACCGGATGGGCGAAGACCTGCGCCGGTGAATCGTATTGCTGCAGGTAGCCGCCATTCATCACCGCCATCTTGTCAGCCATGGTCACGGCTTCGAGCTGGTCGTGCGTCACATAGATGATCGTCGCCTTGAGGTCCTGGTGGAAACGCTTGATCTCCGACCGCATCTGCACGCGCAGTTTGGCATCGAGGTTAGACAGTGGCTCGTCCATGAGGAACACGGCGGGGGCGCGAACGAGGGCACGGCCAAGGGCCACACGCTGCTGCTGCCCGCCCGACAGTTCGCGCGGCTTGCGCTCGAGCAGGTGCGTCATGTCGAGCACTCGCGCCGCTTCCTTGACCTTCTTGTCGATCTCGTCCCTGGGGAGTTTGCGCATCTGAAGCGGGAACGCCAGGTTCTTGTAGACCGATTTCTGGGGGTAGAGCGCGTAGTTCTGGAACACCATTGCGATGTCCCGGTCCTTGGGGTCGAGGTCGTTGACCACGCGCTCGCCGATGATGATGTCGCCCGCTGTGATCGGGGTCAGCCCCGCGACGAGATTGAGCGTGGTTGTCTTGCCGCAGCCTGAAGGGCCGACGAGCGCAACGAACTCGCCGTCATTGACCGTCAGCGAAACGTGGTTGACAGCTTTGAAGCTGCCATAGCTCTTGACGAGATCTTGGAGGACCACGTGGGCCATCGGCAACTCCCTAGTGCTTGACCGCGCCTTCTGTAAGGGCGCGTACGAAGTATCGTTGCAGGACCAGGAACAGCACCACGACGGGCACACTCATCATGAAGCTGGCCGCCATCAGGCCCGGAAAGTCCGTCGTATTTTCCGAGAAGAAGCGTTGGATGCCGACCGGCAGGGTCAACTGCTCGTTCTTGGAGAGGAAGGTGTAGGCGTAGATGTACTCGTTCCACGCGCCGATGAAGGAATAGATTGCGGTGGCGATGATCCCCGGCGTCGAGAGCGGCATCACGATCATGATGAAGGCCTGGAACCGTGTTGCGCCATCGATGCGCGCCGCCTGCTCAAGCTGCACCGGGATATTGTCGTAAAAGCCCTTGAGCAGCCAGATCGCCAGCGGCAGGCCAAAGGTGAGATAGGTGAGTATCAGCGAGCCATGCGTGTTTATCAGACCGATGGCGCGCATCAGGATGAAGAGTGGCACGAGAAAGATCACCGCCGGGAACATGTTGCGCAGCAGCACGGCAAAGAACAGGAAATTCCGGCCGGGGAAACTGAAGCGCGAAAACGCGTAGGCCGCTGGGACAGCCACGATCACCGAAAGGATTGTCGTGACGGTCGACACGAAAAGGCTGTTCCAGAAGAAGCGGAGGAAGTCCTGGCCGACGCTGTTCTGCGGATCGAGCAGTTTCTGGTAGCTGGCGAGGGTAGGTTCGTCCGGCCACCATTGCGGCGGGAATTGTGTCGCCGCGAATCCGGATTTGATCGAGGTGATCAGCATCCAGATCATCGGCAACGCGGTATAAAGCAGCATGAACACGAGGAATATGCGCCCGGCCCACCGCCATCCGTCGACGCGCATGCGGCGACGGGTCTGGGCTCGAGGCGCTGTTTCGGCAATCGTGCTCATCAGGCGCTCCCCTCTTTCCGCTCGTTGCCGCTTAACGCACGGACGTAGAAGTAGCCCAGCGTCATCAGCGTGAGGAACAGGAGCACCGAATAGGCCGATGCCACGCCCCAGCGCTGCCGTCCGAAGGCGAGCTCATAAATGTGGGTTATCCAGATATGCGATGCGTTCGACGGCCCGCCGCCGGTCATGATCCAGGGGATGATGAAGGAATTGAAGTTGGCCACCGCGAGCAGCAGCATCGTCACCACCGAGACGTTGCGCAAGTGCGGGAAGGTGACGTGCCAAAAGCGCTGCCATGCATTGGCACCGTCGACTTTTGCGGCACGCAGCAACTGGTCGGGGACTGTCTGCAGGCCGGCCATCATCATGATCATGGCAAACGGAAACTCGCGCCAGATATTGACGACGATCAGGGAGGGCAGCACCGTGCTGACATTGTCGATGAAATTCGGCGGATGGGCGGCCAATCCGAGGCCGACCAGCACCGCGCCGATGATCCCGAAGTCCGAATGGTAGATCCACTTCCAGATGTAGGAGGCGGCGACGGCGCTGATGACCCAAGGGATGATCAGGACGGCGCGCAGGACACCACGGCCGATGAAGTCGCGGTGGAGCGCCAGCGCTGTGGCAAACCCCAGGACAAAGGAGATGAAAGTTGACCCCAGAGTCCAGATCAGTGTGTTCCAGGTGACTTTCCAGAACACCTGACTGGTGAGGATGGTCGTGTAGTTGTCGAAGCCGATGAAGGTCTTGTCGCGGAGTTGCAGGCCAGGCGGTGTCTTAAAGAACGACAGCTCGACCGTGTAGTAGATCGGATAGGCGATGACGATGAGCATCACGGCGATCGCTGGGAGCACGTACGCGTAGTCCGCGCGATGCTCCCAGACCTTCCGCAGCGCGCCGGACCAACCGGGTTGCAATCTTCGGCGAGCCTCGGCCTTGCCGGTCACGATCGTCACTTGTGGCGTGCCCTTTTTCTTCGGAACGCTGCGGCTGCGCCAGCGGCGCAGCCGGTCCAGGTCGTAGGTGTGGCCTGGACTAGAGTCCGCCCATCAGGTCTTTTACCTTCTTGGCCGCGTCGTCCGCTGCCTCGTCGACGGTCATCGCTCCGGTCAGGGCATTCTGCAGCATGTCCGGGATGATGATGTTCATGATCTCGGGGGCCTGCGGCAGAGCTGGGAACGGGATGCCGTATGGCAGCATCGAGGTGGTGACGTCGAGGAACTTGATGTTGTCCAGACGTTCCTTCATCCACTTGGTCTTGAAGCCGTTGAGGTTGCCAGGGTTTGATCCGGCGTAGGCCATCTTCAGCGACCATTCAGGGCTCGTCCACATGCAGATGATAGCTTTCGCGGCCGGCTCGTCTACCTTGCCGCCCTCGACATATTCGGGTTTCAGGATGTGAATGTTCGAGCCGCCGAACACGACGGCGCGCTTGCCGTCGGGACCAGTCGGGATCAGGCCGTAGCGCATGTTGTCGATGACCGTCTGCGCCTTGTCCTTGTCGGTGCCCGTCGCCTTTTTCTGCAGGTCGAGCATGACGTTGTAATCGGACGGGTGCGAGATCATCATGCCGAGCTGGCCAGCGACGAACAGGGGCTGATTATCGGCCTGCTGATTGGTGAGTGCCGAAACCGGAACCGACTTGTCGCGAACATACATGTCGTAGGAGGCTTGCAGCGCTGCCTTGCTTTGCGGGCTATCGAGCTGGACCTGCTCATAGGTCGGGTTCGGCGTCGCTTCGTCGAAGACACCGCCGCCATAGGCCCACAGCTGTGGCATGAAGCGGTACGGCGTATTGCCGGCATTCTTGCGAGCCACGAGGCCATATCCGGCAATGCCGAGCTTGTCGTGGATCTGCTTGGAATACTTGACCACGTCGTCCCACGTTGCCGGCGGTTTGTCCGGATCGAGGCCGGCACGCTTGAAGATGTCGGCGTTCCAGATGAACGCCATCGTCTCGTTGTTGGTCGGAATGCCGTAGGTCACGCCCTCCCAGGTCACTGCCTTCATGGCGCCGGGCCAGAAATCCTCTGTCGAATACCCCACATCCTCTGGCTTGAGCGGCTGCAGATAGCCCTTTGAGGCGAACTCGGTACCACCCAGGATCTGCAGGCGGACCGCCATAGGCGCGGCATTGCCCAGGAGCGCGGTGCGGAACTTGTCGAGAAGGTCGTTATAGGTGAGGGCTTGTTCCTCGAGCTGGATGTTCGGATAGGTTTTGCGGAAGGTCTCGAAGAAATCCTTGTAGTACTGGCGCAGGAGGTCCGGGTCGCCCTCGAACACGCCCTGATACCAGAATGTCAGTCGCCCCTTGTAATCGAGCGGGGTGACCTTGGCGCAATCGGCCGCCGTGTCAAAATGCTGTGTGCCCGCAATCGAGCGCACATACTCCGGCGACCACTTGCTCAGGTCGACCGGCGGTGCACCCAGCGCCGATGTAGACGTCAGGGATGCCATCAAAGCAGTGGCGACAGTGCCGCGCAGGACGGCACTGCCGAGCGCAATTCTCGTCATAGGTATCCTCCCTGGTTCTCCCATGCCGCCCTAAAGCGGTCCTTGCTCGTTTCGATCGCGAGGATGCTTCTGCCAGCTCAGTGTATCCTCTCGATCGCTTGGTACGTTTTCAGATCGTGAATTGCCTGTCAACGCGCTGGATCGTACATTGTTTGCGAAAGCCGTGTGTGATATCGGGCAAGGTATGTATTAAATTGGGGAGCCCGGCCTTGGCCGAAATCAGCGATTTCAAAGCGATGCCACCGGTGGGGACCGATCCCATCGGGGCCTCCAGCGAGGGCGCCTCGCTTTATGAATTGATCAGGGAAGATATCATCGAGGGACGGCTCGCTGCCAACGAACGGCTTGTCGTCACCGATCTCGCCCGGCGTCACGGCACTTCGACCAATCCTGTGCGCGAGGCCCTGCAGTTGTTGCGCGGCGAAGGGTTTGTCACCTTTGTCGCCAACCGCGGGGCGCGCGTGCGACCCATTGATCAGGATTTTGTCCGGGATATCTACGAGATCGGTGTTCTGATCGAGCCAGCCCTGACACGATGGTTTGTGAATATGGCTACCGGCGAGGACATCGCCGATCTCGAACGTCTCCAAGGCCTGATCGAAGAGAACAACTTCGCCGACACATTCAGGCACAGTGAGCTGGATACCGCTTTCCACACCGTGATGTACCAGCGGCACTACAACCGCCACGCCGCCGAGCTTTGGTGGAAGCACCGCGAAGTGCTGCGAGCCGTGAGCCGTCGTTTCAATTTCACGCTGGCGCGACGTGCCGCGATCATGCGCGAGCACCGCGAACTCATCGCGCTTGTGAAGGCGGGAGAGGCCGACAAGGCGGCCGAACTCGTTTCCCGCCATGTCGAGGGTTCGGGCCGGCATATTCTCGAACAGATGCGAGCGCGCAACGCCGCTCGGGCCGGATAGAATGTCCAGTCCAGAACATCGTTAGCTGACCATTTCCAGGCAAAGGTAGTTGAGATGAAAATCACGAGCATTCGGCCGTGGCTGATCAAGTCCGGTGCTTCTTACTGGGGAGAGTTCCTGTTCGTCGAAGTGACGACCGACGAGGGAGTGAGCGGCTGGGGAGAGATCACCACCACGACAAGGCTCGCCAACCGCGCTCTCTGCACGATCCTGCGGCAGATCGGCGTCGCCGTGACAGGCGAGGATCCGGCGCGTATCGAGCATCTCTGGCACAAGATCTTCCGCAGCTTCACCTACATGGGAAGCCGCGGCGCCGCTGTCGAATGCGTGAGCGCCATCGATATTGCCCTCTGGGACATCCGGGGCAAAGTCCTTGGCAAGCCGATTTACGAGTTGCTTGGCGGGCCGGTACGCGATGAAATCGCGCTCTACACCCATCCCAACCAGGCCAAATTCACCAGCAAGGAGGCTGTGGTCCGCGAAATTCTAGACATTGTCGAGTCCGGACACACTGCGCTCAAGTTCGATCCCTACCCCCACCAGGGCCGCAGCGCCGATGGCCTGCCCCGCGAACAGCGAGACGGCTACCTCGATGGCAGCATGACCCGCAAGGACGAGCGCGAAGCCGCCGACCTCACGGCTCTGATCCGCGAAACGGCAGGACCCGATGTCGACATTCTCATCGATGCGCACGGCCGCTTCGACGTCCCCACCGCCATTCGCCTCTGTCGGAGCCTCGAGGAGGCCGGCCAGATCGACTGGTTTGAGGAACCCTGCCCGCCCGAGAGCCTTAACGCCCTCAAGCAGGTGCGTGAGAAGGTCAATACCGCCATCTCGTGGGGCGAGCGCGGCCACACGAAGTGGGATTTCGTGCCGGTACTCGAGAACAGGCTCGCCGACTACATCATGCCCGACGTTACCTGGACCGGCGGCATTACCGAACTCAAGAAGATTTCTGCGCTGTGCGAAGCCTACTACGTGCCGGTCTCGCCACATGACGCCGCGGGACCGATCAACGTGGTTGCGGGAGCGCAGGTGATGATGACCGTCCCCAATTTCTACAAACTCGAAACATCGGAGTGGAACCTGGGCAAATACGATCACCTGATCGACAGACCACTCGACATTTCGAACGGCAGCCTCAAGCTGTCGTCGAAGCCTGGTCTCGGTATTGAGATGGACCGCGACTACCTGCAGGCCTACGAGATTGAGTTGGGCTAGCAAGACCAAATGCCGGCCCAGGGTGCGGGACGACAAGCCGAAAACGAGGATAAGTCATGGCAAAGAGAGGTGGCGCCGACGAAGCGCTCAATCGGGTAAACGCGAACTCCAAGCCATCCCAGCTTCGCATCACCGACATGCGGGTAGCCGAAATCGTCGGCGCGCCGTTCACCTCAACCCTGCTCAAGATTTACACCAACCAGGGCATCGTCGGGCTTGGCGAGGTGCGCGACGGCGCCAGTGCCACCTACGCGCTGATGCTGAAGAGCCGGCTGCTTGGCGAGAACCCTTGCGACATCGACCGCCTGTTTCGCCGGATCAAGCAGTTCGGTGGCCACGGCCGGCAAGGCGGCGGCGTCTCGGCGGTCGAGATCGCGTTGTGGGATCTCGCCGGCAAGGCCTATGGCGTTCCCATCTACCAGATGCTCGGCGGCCGGTTTCGGGAGAAGGTGCGCGTCTATTGCGACACCGACGCTACCGTGCCGAGCGGCACCGAGACCGGCAAGCGCCTCAAGCAGCGCATGGCGCTCGGCTTCACCTTCCTCAAGATGGATCTGGGGCTGATGCAGATCGCGGATGTACCCGGTGCGGTCGTCTCCCCTGCCGGCTCACTTGAAGGGTACCGCATCCATCCCGGCCGCGGCCCGGTCAAGACCATGGAGGAGCGCCGCGCCCGCAATGCCGCTTACGATTTGCATAACGTTCCCCATCCGTTTACCGGCCTCCACTTTTCCGACAAGGGCCTCGACCTGCTTGAACAGTACATTGCCGAGGTTCGCGATGTTATCGGTATGGATATTCCGCTCGCCATTGACCATGTCGGCCACATCTCGCTGCAGAACGGCATTCGGCTCGCCAGGCGGATTGAAAAATACGTGCCGGCCTGGCTCGAGGATGTGATCCCATGGCAGTACACCGAGCAGTTCCGGCAACTGCAGGCCGCCACTACGGTGCCGATCTGCACCGGCGAGGACATCTACCTTAAGGAAGGCTTCGAGCCTCTGCTCAAGAGCGGCGGCCTCTCCATTATCCACCCGGACCTGCTCACCAGCGGGGGCATCCTCGAGACCAAGAAGATCGGCGACATGGCCCAGGACCACGGCATCGCAATGGCCATCCATATGGCCGAAAGTCCAATCGCCGCAATGGCCGCGGCACATGTCGCGACCGCGACCGAAAACTTCATGGCGCTCGAATACCACTCTGCCGATGTCGACTGGTGGGACGATATCGTCACCGGCCTTCCCAAGCCGCTCGTGAAGGACGGCTTTATCACTGTTCCGGACAAACCTGGCCTGGGGATTGACGACGTCGTCGACGAGGTGATCTCGCGGCATCTGCAGCCGGGTGTCACCGGCATCTGGCAGCCCACGGATCACTGGGACGACGAGTATTCCTGGGACCGTATCTGGAGCTGAGGCGAAAAGAACCGAAGATGAAGATCACCGATCTCCGCTGCGCCGTCATCGGCAAACATCCAATAGTCCGCATTGTTACCGACGAGGGCCTCTATGGCCTTGGCGAAGTCGAGTTCACCAAGACCTATCTCAAGCCTTGGGTGCTGCATTTCCGTGAGGCGCTGATCGGCGAGGACCCTACCGATGTCGAGCGGGTGATGCTGAAGATCCGCCAACGCGGCTCTTTCAAGCCCTATGGCGCGGCGGTAAGCGCTATCGAGCATGCGCTGTGGGACATAGCCGGCAAGGCCGCAGGCGTGCCGGCCTACAAACTGCTCGGCGGCAAGGTGCGCGACAAGGTGCGCGTCTATAACGGCTCGATCCGCCAGAAGCGAACGGGGGACCGGCCGGAGGATTACGCCGCTGACGTGAAATGGATGATGGAGCAGCCGCAGAATTTCTTCATGATCAAGCAAGGGATCTCGTTCCACTCCAACATGAAGGACACCATCGAGGACTTCCATTACGGCGTGAAGCAGAATAAGGCTGGCTACCACGGTGCCATGGATCAGGGCGTCATCAGCGAGCGCGGTTTCAACCACATGCTCGACTGCGTGATCGCGATGAAGGAAGTGCTGGGCGACAAGGTCAGCCTGGCGCTCGACTGCGGCCCGGGCTGGATGCTGCCCGATGCAATCAAGTTCGCTCGCGCGGTCGAGAAGTACAATTTGATGTGGCTCGAGGACATGCTGACCGGCGACTATGTGCCGTGGGTCAATCCGCAGGCCTATCGGGAACTGACCACCTCAACCTCGACGCCAATTCATACCGGCGAGCAGATATACCTGCGGCACAATTTCAAGGAGCTGATCGAAACGCAGGCGGTGCGCGTCATCGGCCCCGATCCAGCCGATATTGGCGGCATTGCCGAGCTCAAATGGGTCGCCGAGCACGCCTATATGCACTCAATTCTGATGGCACCGCACGGCACCGCGAACGGCCTTCTCGGCCTCGGCGCGCTGATCAATGTCTGCGCCACCCTGCCCGCCAACTACATCGCGTTCGAATACCCGAGCGCCTCCGACCCCTGGTGGGAGGACCTCGTAATCGGCCTGCCGTCGCAGATCGTGAAGGACAGCATGGTGGACCTGCTGGAAGCGCCGGGGCTGGGCCTCGATATCGACGCCGAAGCAGGCAGGAAGTATCTCCGGGAAGAGGATGCAGGCTTCTTCGACTGAACCATCCTTCTTGCGCCACCGTGCACGGCGCGGACTGATTCTCGCAAATTTGCATCCAGAATGACCGTTTCGGGGCCGGAAGCAGATTGTCTTCTTCAGGCACCGAGGGTGGGATAGCTGCCATTCGTCGCGAGACACATAGAACGCCTGCTTCCGGCCCAAGATTGACAACGGAAAATCACTGCCTCTTTGGATGCAGATGGACGTGGCGCATTCTCATCCGGAAAACAATGATGGTCTTTCGTTCGCCGCCCACCGCGCGTCAGTTCTTGACCCCCACTCGAGCGCGCAGCGTCGCCGTGACATGATCCTCGCGCGGTTCAACGAAATCGATAGCGTCACCATTCCTCGATTGAAGGCTGATCGTCATCCAGTTCTCGCCACCTACTAGGACGCGAGTGACAAGCTCGGCGACTTGACTGGCCTGCTGAACAGTCGCCGGATCGAGTTTGAAATCGTCATCAAGCAGCGTGCGGACGTCCCATAGAGGGACGGTCCCATCGTCGACGGGGCTGCGTCGCATCGCTCCCGTAAGGATACCCCCATCGATCGCACAGGACAGCGAAGACATTTTCAAGAAACTCAACCGATGGTCAGGACGCGCAAGATCGGCAGCAACTGTCGCGATATGCAGAGCAGCTAACCCAGCCTCGGGGGTACTCCATTGCTCAGAACGCTCGCGTAGGCGCCCGATGGTGTGATCTGAAAGGTAAACAGATGGGGCGACGTCACAAGCGTCGCGCTTGCCCCGATTTGTAGTGAAGGTGGCGCATGGTGCAGTTACTCCGCTTTCGTGCTCCAACCCTTGAAGCGGATGGCTGCTATGCACCAGCATGCGCAGATCGAATATCGTTGCCTGCCGGTTGCCTTCCAAAAATAGCGCGATGCGAAAGCCACGATCAGAGGGGGGAGGCGCTCCAGACGCGTAGCAGCGGCATCAAGAAGCTTTACCCGTCTCGGCGGCGATCCTTCATCCATGAACGCATGACGTAACGCTACTTGCGCATCGCGCCACGTCGTCGCCTTGCCGCCGGGATCGAGCGCAGGCGCGCCTATCCTCTCTCGTCGAGCAATCTCGTAAGCGAGATTTTTCGCGTAGATGCGCGCTTCCGTACCAAGTTTGCCAGGCGACTGTCTCATGACGGCATCCATAGCGCATTCCCACCATTTGGGTATAGGCGAGCGGATCTTGGCTCGGCGGGATCGAGAGGCGACAGTGCGGAGCGGGGCGGATAGCGCGCACGTCGCGCGAATAAAAACAGAGCGCCCCGTCGCTGGGACGCCCTGATGTCGGCCTTCGTTGAAGCGAGTAGCCATGGGGAGTTCCTCTCGTTGAAGGAACTTCATCGTCTGATAGCAGCCTTTACCTGCTCACGGACGATGATTTACCGCACAACTAGGCGACCCTCCCGCGGAGCGGGTTTGTACATGAGGCGCCTTGGGCCCGGCAGCCTTGGGATCGGCAGCCTTGGGCGGTTAGCGGAATGTCAGCTTCTGGTGTTCGAACCTAGTTATAGAGACACCTGGGGCAGCGCGAGCATCGTCGTGACATGACCCAAAGGCGACAAGACGACCAAAAAGGTGGGAAGCGCAGCGAAACCCCTCTATATCGACAGCCATGGATGCATCGAGCGACCACCCGCAGAACGACGAGCTTCTCTCGGACATCCAGCGCCTGTCCTTCGACTATTTTCTCAAAGAGGCCAACCCGGCGAATGGCCTGATCGCCGACCGCAACACCCCGGCGTCACCAGCCAGCATCGCCGCCGTCGGGCTCGCCCTGTCGGCCTATCCCGTCGGTGTCGAGCGCGGTTTCATGACGCGCGCCGCCGCCGCTGAACGGACGCTCGCCACGCTTCGCTTCTTCTGGAACGCGCCGCAAGGGCCCGAAGCCGACGCAACGGGCCACAAGGGCTTCTACTACCATTTCCTCGACATGGAGACCGGCCGCCGCGTCTGGAAGTGTGAGCTGTCCACGGTCGATACGGCGCTTCTGCTTGCCGGTGCGCTGGCCGCCGGCGCCTATTTTGGCGAGGACGATGAATCCGAACTGGAAATCCGGCGGCTTGCCGATGCGCTTTACCGGCGCACCGACTGGCGATGGGCGCAGAACGGCGGCGCTACCGTCACCCATGGCTGGCGGCCTGGAAAAGGCTTCCTGCGCTATCGCTGGCAAGGCTACGACGAAGCGGTGATCCTTTATGTGTTGGGCCTCGGCTCGCCAACCCATCCGTTGCCGCTCGAGAGCTATGCGGCCTGGCTATCCACCTACAAGTGGAAAAAGATCTATGGCCGAGAATTGGTTTACGCCGGTCCACTCTTCATCCACCAGCTCTCGCATATCTGGATCGATTTTCGCGGCATCCGCGATGCTTCCATGCGCAACCACGACTGCGACTATTTCGAGAACAGCCGCGAGGCAACCTACCTGCAACGCGACTACGCCATTCGCAATCCGAAGGGCTTCAGCGGTTATGGCGAGAATTGCTGGGGCATTACCGCCAGCGACGGCCCAAGCCCGACAAAACGTCAAATCACGGTCGGTGGCCGCCGCTTCTTCGGCTATCTGGCGCGCGGTGCGCCATTCGGCCCTGATGATGGAACGTTGTCGCCGTGGGCAGCGATTACCTCATTGCCCTTTGCGCCAGAGATCGTTCTGCCTGCACTGCGCTATTTCCACGAGATCGACCTGCACGAGGGCAATCCTTACGGCTTCACCGCAAGCTTCAATCCGACACTAGCAGCCGCCGACGGCCGGCCATGCGGTTGGGTATCGCCGGACCATGTCGGCATCAATCAGGGGCCGATCACTCTGATGATAGAGAACTACCGCTCGGGCTTCATGTGGCGCCTGATGCGCCGCGTGCCGGCCATCATCGCGGGACTGCACCGAGCCGGTTTTTCGGGCGGTTGGCTATAAGAAGTCGAGATGACGAAGCTCCCCGATTGATACCAGGACTTTTGACTCCTAGCGCATGCCGGATTTGCTGCGAATGTCGGTTAGCGGCGCATTGCTTCTCGGCAGAATAGGGGCGGAAGCGGACGATTCGGTTCTGGAATGAACTAGCCAGAAAACTGCCATTCCGCTGACGACCCACTAGCCGACCTCCAAGGCAGCCATTCGCGTTGACGTTGCCACCAGTTTCTATCCCAGTTTTGAGTTCGTTTCCGGCGTGGGTTGTGCCCTGCTGGGCGCGTGAAGCGACGGGCGCTGGCGCGGAGCCTTTGGCACAGCGCAACGCGAGCGGCCGTCGCAGATTGAAGGTGGTGGCGAACTCGGCCGGTGTCTGCCAGGCGATTTGGGAATGCGGCCGCGCGGTGTTGTACAACACGACGAGAGAACGCCCACGGGACCGAGGAACGCAAGTTTCTTTATCCATGGCATCCCTGGGCCGGGCGTTGTGTT